>NZ_JMLH01000003.1 GCF_000686665.1 Thomasclavelia saccharogumia DSM 17460
GATCTTTTGGCGCTTAAATAATAAAACCATAAGTTATTATTATAAAAAAGTACTTATGGTTCTTTCTTTTATGTGTAAGCTATTTGACGCTTACCTATTATCAATGATGAACTTGAAATTAAATATTATCATAGTTCTACGTTTGAAGAATGTACTGATTTTGTTTTGAATGATGGGATATTGATGTTGGAAGAATTTAAAAAGATACTAAAATAGAGTGAGATTTTCTCACTCTATTTTTCTCTTTCTTCATTACGTTTACGTTTATATTCAATAATAAACATAACTTCCTTTAAATCCTCATCTGGTAATTCTGTCAAAAGTCGTGCAATATTAGCAATATTATAGTAATCATATTTCTTACCACTTATTATTTCTTCAACACTGCGGCCATATAAATTAGAAAAAATCTTGAGTTCCCCAACTGTAATATCTCTTTTACCGTTTTCAATATCAGAGATAGCAGAATGTGGTACTTTTAAATATTTGGCTACTTCTTTTTGAGTAAGATGTTTAAAATTACGATAGGATTTTAATCTGGCTGCTAAATCTTTATCTATCATCGTCACACCTCCAGTAAATAAATTTTAGCATTTTCCTTAGCTATCTTCAATAAAATTTTATGTTTTTATAAGTTATTCACTATTATAATAACATTTTTTTCTAAAAAATGATAATTAATCATAAAAATATCCATTTGTATGATTAATAAAACTAGGAATTTGTTGGATTTTACCAGCTAAAATTTGTTTAAATTGATCATAAATAAATCTTGCTGTTTGACCATCTTCATCGCTAAATGATAACAAAATAAAATCTACATTTAGATTATCAAGTTTATTTATATATAAACTATGACTATTAAAAATCAGATTATTACAGTTATTATCTGTTAAGATCCTAAATTTTTCATTTTTACGATCAACTAAATGATAGTTTCCTTTTTTACACATGTTACAGTCAATCATTTTTTTCTTAAAATAATGATTACTAATCAAACAGTGCTTTAAATGCATATTAATTGTTTTGCCATATACTGTTACAATTATGTTTTGTGTGATATTCGATAAATTATTGATTTGTTTTTTACTCATTTCTAAAGATAAGATGGCATCATAGGCTTTTAAATAGTTTAAGGCATAACTATTATAAAGATTAAAAGTTGTATCTAAAATGCACTTTTTATCATTAAATATTTCTAAAGCACCATAGTTTCCAACTAGTATGGCATCGATTTCTAAATATAATTTACTATTTTTGAAGTTAAATAACTGTTTTTCATCGTTTAAAAAGCCCGTAAAAGGAATAATTTTTTTATGATGTTTTTTGGCAATTTCAATAGCGTCTTTTAATTGTGGTGATAATGGAAAATAATAAGCCTCAATATCTACATCAAGCAAAGCTTTTAGCTGTTCTACAGAATAAACACGAACACAAATACCCTTGATCATTTTAATCAAATGAGTAGTTTTCTTTTCTTCTATTAATGGAGCTATTGAATTAAAAGCTGTTAGAGATGCAACTAATTTATCGATTGCCTGACGACGCATTTCATTGATTTCTTTAAGACTAAAAAAAACATTTTCAGGAATTTCAACAATTATATCAGCAGCTTTAAAAACAGTATTGCCTAATTTACTAAGCTGTTCTTCGATACGTTTAGTATTTAGTGGTGCTTTGCTGGCAGCTTCCATTATTAGCTTTGATACAACCGTAATTGTTTTATCTTGATATGTAATAGTAAGGGTGGGATGATCATTTATTTGCCCTTTAAAATGCATTGTGATAGGATTTTTAATTTGTTCTTTTTGATAGCTGTCATGGGCTTTTTCAATTAATTCGATATCAATTATTTTATATACAGATTCACCTTTTTTAACTGGTGTATTTAATTCGATTTCAATAATATCTTTGGCTGCAGCCTGATTTACTAATCGATGATTTAAAAATAGTTTAGTTATTGTTCTAGTATAATCAACACTTTTAAAACTGATCCTATCCCCTTGTTTGATCTTATCGATCAATTTAATCTTTACAACTTTTCGCTTTTTATCATAATCAAGAACAGAACCTAACTTGATGCCACGATTACCAGGATAATCATCAGCCATTAAATCTTTATCCTGTAATAAATAACCATCCGTAAAGCCGCGATTAAACATTTGTTTCATCTCTTTAATTTGTTTAGAATAGTTTTTTGGATTCTGTTTTTGAAAATAAGCATCAATAGCTTCACGATATTGTTTAACGATTATAGCAACATATTCTGGTCTTTTCATACGCCCCTCTATTTTAAAAGAGGTAATTCCTGCTTCAATTAAATCACCAACATTTTCAATTGTGCAAAGATCTTTAGGTGACAATAAATATGATGGTACCTGATCGAGATTTTTACCATCTTTTTGCAGTTTGTATGCTAAACGGCATGGCTGCCCACAGGCTCCTTTATTTCCGCTTCTTTTAGCAATCATACTAGACATCAAACACTGTCCTGAATATGACATGCATAATGCGCCGTGGACAAAGACTTCAATATCCAATTTAGAGTTATTACTAATATTTTTTATTTCTTCAAGACTATTTTCCCGAGCTAAAACAATTCTATCAACACCAATACGTTCAAAATACTTTACCGCACTTAAACTATATATACTAGTTTGAGTAGACATGTGGATTTCAAAATCAGGAAAATATTTTTTTACATATGCCATTAAACCAAGATCTTGAATGATCAAAGCATCAACATTTATTGATGATAAAAACAAAAGATAATCTTTTAAATTTTCAAACTGATTATCTTCATATAATGTATTTACCGTAACATAGATCTTGACATTTCTTAGATGACCATAAATTACTGCCTGTTTTAATTCATCTCGATTAAAATTAGTAGCAAATGCTCGCGCACTAAAATCATTACCACCTAAATAAATGGCATTAGCGCCATTTTGAACAGCCGCCTGCAAAGCTTCATAGCTTCCTGCTGGTGCTAATAGTTCTATTTGTTTTTTCATGATTGATCCTTAATTAGTGATACACACATTAAAGCTGAGGCATTAGCAGCTTTATTTAAATATTCATCAAATTGGATAGTTGAATCACCTTTATCAAAAACATCACTTAAAGAACGGGTAATAATAAATTTAGTATTAAATTTATAACATGTTTGTCCCACTGCTGCTGCTTCCATTTCACAGCACTTAGCATCTTTAAAATTTTCTTTGATATAATCAACTGTATTTTTATCAGCAACAAACTTATCACCAGAAACAATTAAACCAGCTGTAGAGTTTAGTTTTAAATTTTCAAGGACATTTTTTGCTCGATCAACTAATTCCTGATCAGCTTTGATTTTTGGCGGTAATCCAGGAACTTCGCCTAATACGCGATCAGGAAAAGCGGTAATATCAAAATCATATTGGCAGACTGCATCTGAAATTACCACGTCTCCTACTTCCTGATCTAAACAAAGACCACCAGCAGAACCAACGTTTATGACAAAATCAATTTGATAATTTGTTAAAAGCAGGGTCGTACAAATAGCTGCGTTTACTTTTCCGATTCCGCCTTGTAATAAGACAACTTCTTTGTTTTCAATCGTCCCTTGATAAAAAGTACAGTCTAAGATAGTTTTCGTATCTACAATATTCATATATTTTTTTATTGCGTCTACTTCTTCTTTCATTGCTCCAATTATACCGATCATTTATTTACCATCCCTTCTTTTACGACAGACAAAAATAATTCTTTGTGATTTATCATGATATTTTTCAAATTCACCGTAATACTCTATTTCCATAAAACCGGCCTGCTGCAACATTTCATAGTATGTTTCAATACTATAAGTTTGCTGATGATGTATTTCTTTGATATGTTCGTTGTTTTCTTTATCGATTATTTCAATCAAATGTTCGATTTTTCCAAATGCTGTCTTTTTAGCTTCCCATTTAAAATAAAAATCATCAGCATCTTCTTCTTCAAAATAACCATCAAGAATTTCATCCATTTTATAAAGACTATCAACATCAAAAATAAATGTTCCATTATACTTCAAAGCCTCATATATATTTTTAAACGTTTGTTTAACTTTTTTGCGACTTAAAACATAATTTATTGAATCACATAAACAAAGAACCAAATCAACAGCAATATCTGTTTTAAAATCACTCATGTCAACACGACCAAGCATTAAATTGACATTAGCTTCCATGGCCTTTAATCTTGCCACTTCCAGCATATCTTTTGATAAATCTGTAGCATAGACATTCTTATTATCATTAGCCAGACGAATAGCGATTTCTCCAGTTCCACAGCCAAGTTCTAAAACTGTTTTAAAATCAGCTTTTTCATTAATGAATTTGTAATAATCATGATAAAATTGTTCATCCATCAAGCTATCATAATAATAAGCAAAATTTTCATATGACATTATTTTAAATACCCAGAAATATCAATTCTTGGCATATCTGACCATAATTTTTCAAGATTATAATTAATTCTTTCATCTTGATCAAAAATATGAACGATAATATCTCCATAATCCATTAATAACCATTTACTGTTACGGCGCCCTTCTATTTTTTTCACCTCAAAGCCACTATTTAACATATTTTCTTCAACACTGTCTCTAAGTGCATTCATCAAACGCTCATTTGCAGCTGAACAGATAACAAAAGTATCATAAATTGGACTAGCCATTTCCATATCGATTGCAACAATATCCTCTGCTAATTTATCATCTAAAGCTTTTATAATAATTTCTAATTTATTCATTAATATCTCCTTTTACATATTTGTTATAAATTTCAAAAAAACATTCATCGATTTTTCGCCCTTTTTTATTGGAAAAATCATAAAAATCTTTTAAGCAGGCTCTAAATCCGGCCACAACATCCTTTTTACATAAAGCAATTTCTTGACTAGAGTCATAATCACGGCTAGGATCATATTTATCGGCTTCATATATACACATATCTAATTTAGACATATTGATAGAAGCTGTAGTATGATGTCTAATAGCTTGTAGAATTTCCAGGTCATCTACTAAGTACTCATCTTTAGCCACAAGATATGATAACCATTGATGCCAAATCGGTTCTGGTTTATCAAGATACTCAGGAAAATATTTTTTCATTAAAGCTAGTGCCTGATCATGAGGCATTTCTTTAGCAATATCATGCAACATTCCAGCAACATATGCTTTCATTCCATCTAAACCATTACTTTCAGCAATTTCCTTAGCTAGTTTTGCCATACTGACCGTGTGAATATATCTTTTTTTTGACATCTTAGTTTTAACGATCGTTTCTAAATAAATGCCATTAGCTACGATATATTTTAAAACTTCAGGAGTCAAGGCATGTAATTTACCATTACGAATATCACTGCTAGCATCATCACTAGCAATAAGATCTAATTTAGTAAAATTATATTTTTTTAAATTATCATTTATTTGATAACCAAGGCGTTCAAATACTACTAACGATACTAATTCGCTTATTTTTTTAGCGTCTTTCCATTTATGAAAAAGACTTGCCTGATCCATCCCCATAATAAAATATAAATGGTCATCGGGATAAATGGATTTTAAATAATTGATCGTATCGATCGTATAATTTTTATTGCTGCCATCTTGATCTATTTCATAACGACAAATTTCAACACTACGGTATCGTCTTAAAGCAAGATCCAACATTTCTAAACGCTGTTCTTTATTAGCTCCTGTAGTATCTTTCCAAGGATTATTTGCAGTTGGAACAACTAATATTTTATCAAGTTTTAATTGTTTTAAAGCTTCTTCGATCACTCTTATGTGTGATTGGTGAATGGGATCAAAGCTGCCGCCAAAAATACCGATCTTCATCATGGTAATTTATAGATTCCTTTTTCACTAGGACGATATAAAAGAATCGTTCTTCCTAAAATTTGGACGACATCAGCTTTTGTTTTCATGCTTATTTCAATTGCAACTTCATTTTTAGTTTCACTGCAAGATTCTAAGATCTTGATCTTAATTAATTCATGTGCTTCTAAAGCAGCATCGATTCCTTCGATCTGAGTTTGGTGAACACCTTCTTTTCCAATTTGGAAAATTGCATTTAAATTGTGTCCTATTCCTCTTAAATATCTTTTTTGTTTTCCTGTTAACATATTTTAAATCCTTTCTTAAATTAAAGCTTCGCGAATAAATACCCCAATACCTCTAGGAACATGGATCTTTACCTTCGCATTTGGGCAATTAACACTAATAAACCCTAATCCGGAAATGACAAGATCCACTTTATGTTGTGGTAGTTTAAAATCATAAACTTTCATTTCTTTAATATCTTTGACTGTTTCAATTTCCGGTTTTAAAGTTAGGTGGCGATTATATAAACTATCACTTTTTTCTAACTTAGTACGATGAATTTTAAGTAATTTAGGAAAATAACAAGTAAATGAACTATGTTTCCCACTTATAAAATCCATTCGGGCAAGACCGCCAAAATACAAACTTTGTTGATCGTTTAATTGAAAATTAATAGGTCTTAGTTCACTTTTAGGAATAATTACTTTAAGATCTTCATCTTTTACTAAATGAGCCATTTGATGCGAATTGATAATTCCTGGAGAGTCATATAAATAACTTTGATCATCTAAAGGAATTTCGATCAAATCAAGTGTCGTACCAGGAAATTCACTCGTTGTAATCAAATTATCATCACCGCTGCCATAATGTTTTAATAACGCATTTATTAACGAAGATTTTCCTACATTAGTCACTCCAACAATATAAACATCTCGACCATGGCGATATTCATTGATCTTATCGATCAGCAAATCTAAGTTATAATTTTTTACCCCACTAGATAGAATCACATCGACTGGTTTGATGCCGATTTCTTTTAATTGACGACGTAACCAATGTTCTATTTTAATATCCTTTAATGATTTAGGTAAAATATCACGTTTATTGCCAACTACGAGAATATCGTTGTTATTTAAATGTCGCGGCAAACCATTTATTAAACTTCCATTATAATCAAATAAATCAATCAAATAGACAACCAAACAATTTTGATCACCTATTTTTTGAAGAATATTTAAAAAATCATCGCTTGTAAGATTTGTTTTTTGTAACTCATGATAGTTTTTTAAACGAAAACAACGTTTGCATAAAACCTTTTCATTATTTAAAGCATTTTTAGGGATAAATCCAATCTTTTTTTCATCTTCACTTTGAATTATGGCTCCACAGCCAAAACATCTTATTTTTTCGCTCATACATTCTCCTTTTCAAAACTATCCCCATTGTACCTTATTTTGCACTACTTTTAAAGTAAATAAAATGAACAATTCATAAATATTTTGTCCTAAAATAAAAGATTTACAATATATATGTATCAGGGGTGAAATTCATGTTTTCAACAATACTATCATTATTAACAAACGGCTTCTTTTTATCATATATTAAATCTAAATCTTTTGAAATTCCTTTAAGTGCAAAGGAAGAAGAAAAATATTTAGAACGTTTTTTTAATGGTGATCAAGAAGCTAGAAATATTTTAATTGAAAGAAATCTTCGACTTGTTGCTCATATCGCTAAAAAATATGAAAATAATAAAGATTTACAAGAAGATCTAATTTCAATTGGAACAATTGGTTTAATCAAAGCAGTTGACAGCTACAAACAAAATCATAAAACTAAATTAGCTACTTATGCTTCAAGATGTATCGAAAATGAAATTTTAATGCATCTTAGAACCAACAAAAAAACCAGCTTAGATGTTTCATTAAATGAAACTATTGGTATCGATAAAGATGGCAGCGAAATTGTTTTAGGTGATATTATTGCCGCTAAGCAGGAAGAATTTATTGATATCGTTGATAAAAAAGATACTTTAAATAAATTTGCTAATTATTTTAAAATCTTAGAGCCACGAGAAAAAGAAACATTGATCATGCGTTATGGCTTAAATAATACAAAAAAATATACCCAAAAAGAAATTGCTAAAAAGTTAAATATATCACGTTCTTATGTCTCACGGCTGGAAAAAAGAGCATTAATAAAATTGTTAAAAGAACACATGAAGGAAAAACCGTAAAATAATTTTACGGTTTAAAATTCATCTTCATTTAATATATCTTCTAAACTTATTTTTTCGTATTTTACAGGTTTAGATTTTTTTACTGATGGATTTTTCTTTTTAGTTATTTTATTTTCTATAATCGGTTCATCAAGTTCATCTAATAAAGTATGCTCTTTAGGCTGTTTGAAAATATCCGGTACAGCATCTTTTGATTTTAGATCCTGATAATCATCAGTAGAAATTGGTGTGTCTAAATAAACATCATCAATAAATTGATTATTTGTCAACTTAGTAAATGCAGTCGGTTTTTGTTCAAGGGAAGCATTGTGATAATCAGATGCTTTAAATGTAAAATTAGTTTGATCATTTAATGTTAAAGTTATTTGCTGTTGATTATTGATAACAACAGCTTTTTTGACATAAATGACTTTGCTTTTAGGATTTTTATACAATAACGTTCCCTTGGTTGCTCGATTACATGGTGTAATATCACCAATTTTGATTCGTTTTATGCCACCATTTTCACTAATCAACATTAATGAACAGCTTGTCATTGGATCAAAAATATTTAAACTTATTAATTCATCATTTTTTAAATTGATAGCTTTGATACCAGCAGCTTTTATTCCCACCACGGATACTTCCTGTTCTGAATATAGAGCTCCATAACCTGCCTTAGTAGTTAAAATAATACCTTGATTGTTATCTGTTAATTTAACATCGATTACTTTATCATCATTTTTAAGTCCCATACATTTAAGCGGTTTTGAAAAACGGGTAACTTTAAAATCTTTTAATAAAGTTCGTTTTATTTGACCGTTTTTTGTAGCCAGCATTACATATAAAGGCAGATTAAAATCTTTTACTAAAATAGTTCCAATAATTTTTTCACTTGAACTAACTTTGATCAAATAACTAATATGTTTACCAGCATCTTTCCATTTAAACTCTTCAATTTTATGAACCGGAACAAATAAATAATTACCAGCGTCTGTAAATAACAATAAATGATCCAGCGTGTTAGCCTGATACATAGAGACAAGATAATCATTTTCTTTTTTACCAAAAGGCGTTGTTCCTCTAGCTTTGATTGAACGCTTACTGATTCGTTTGATATAACCATCTCTAGTAATTGAAATATTAACGTCTTCAGATAAGATCATTGCCTTTTCATCAATTTTAATTTCCTGAATCTCATCACGAATCATTGATAATCTTGGCATAGGATACTTTTTCTTGATTGTTTTTAATTGATCGATAATTACTTTACGTAAAACATCATCGCTATCTAAAATATTATTTAAATAGGCAATTTTTTCATCTAATTCCTTATTTTCATTTTCCAATGTAACAATATCAGTATTAGTTAAACGATACAATTGTAACATTACGATTGCTTCAGCCTGCTTTTCACTAAAATCAAACTTAATGATCAAATTATTTTTAGCATCACTTTTATCTTTAGATTGTCTGATTGTCTTTACGACATCATCTAAAATAGATATTGCTTTAATTAAGCCGCTAACGATATGCTTTCGCGCCTTAGCTTTGTTTAAATCATAAATTGAACTTCTAGTAACAACATCAATTTGATGATCAATATATCCATCTAAAATATCCATAATTCCCATTAATACAGGACGTTTATCCCTGATGGCTACCATATTATAATTATAATTTTTCTGTAGATCAGTATTTTTATATAAATAATTTAATGTATTTTGTACTGAAATATCTTTTTTTAGATCAATTACGATTCTAAGTCCATTACGATCAGATTCATCACGAACTTCAATAATACCATCGATACTGCGATTAAAACGAATTTCATCTATTTTTCTTACCAATTCAGCTTTATTCACTTCATAAGGGATTTCCGTAACCACGATCTTATTCATTGTTTTTTCTTCAAGTATTGTAGTTTTACTACGAACAATGACTTTTCCTCGACCGGTTTTAAAGGCATTTAAAATCCCTTGTTTACCCTCTACTATCGCTCCAGTAGGAAAATCGGGACCTTTAACAAATTCCATGATTTTCTCTAACGAACAGTTAGGATATTTAATGCGGTGAATCGTCGCCTCGATCACTTCTTCTAAATTATGCGGGGGAATATCAGTAGCATAACCGGCTGAAATCCCCGTCGCTCCATTTACCAGAAGGTTTGGATATGCTGCTGGTAAAACTGTTGGTTCGTATTCAGTGTCATCAAAGTTTAATGACATCAACACAGTTTCTTTATCTAAATCTTTTAATAATTCAGCAGCAATTGCTGAAAGTCTCGCTTCAGTATAACGCATCGCTGCAGCTGGGTCATTATCAATTGAACCATTGTTCCCCTGCATATCAACTAATGGTGCTCGCATTTTCCATTCTTGTGATAAACGAACCATCGCATCATAAACAGAAGTATCACCGTGAGGATGATAATTACCAATGACATTACCAACTGTCTTAGCTGATTTACGATATGGCTTGGTATATAGATTTCCTTCTTTGTACATCGAATAAAGAATTCTTCGCTGTACTGGTTTTAAACCATCACGAACATCAGGTAAGGCACGATCTTGAATGATATATTTTGAATATTTTCCAAAACGGTCACCCATAATGGTTTCTAATGACATGACTATTTTTTTATCCATATCAAATTTCTCCTTAATCAATTGCAAAATTATCTTCTAATGTAAACTGAACATTTTGTTCGATCCATTCACGCCGTGGTTCAACCTTATCACCCATTAAGACAGAAACCCGTCGTTCTACAATTGCAGCATCATCGATAGATACTTGAATCAAAGTTCTTGTTTCTGGATTCATCGTTGTTTCCCATAACTGACTGGCATTCATTTCTCCTAAACCTTTATAACGCTGAACATTATATCCACGACCAATTTTTTTCTTAGCTTCTTCTAGTTCATCATCTTCCCAAGCATAGATAGCTTCCTCTTTTTTTCCGTTTTTCTTAGAAACTTTATATAATGGCGGTAAGGCGATGTATACTTTTCCAGCTGTAATCAAATCACGCATATAGCGATAGAAAAAAGTTAATAAAAGAATTTGAATATGAGCTCCATCAGTATCAGCATCGGTCATGATGATGACTTTACTATAGTTGCTGTCTTTTTCATTGAAATCGGGACCAACACCAGCGCCTATAGTATTAATGATAGTTGCAATTTCTTCATTCTTTAAAATTTCGCTCATCGCTGCTTTTTCTGTATTCACAACTTTTCCACGAAGTGGTAAGATAGCCTGATATTTACGATCACGTCCCTGTTTAGCACTTCCCCCAGCAGAATCTCCTTCGACCAAATAAAGTTCTTTCCGTTTTTTATCTTTTGACTGTGCCGGAGCCAATTTACCACTTAAAATTCTTTCTTGTTTTGCCCCTTTACCTTTTCGAGCTGCCTCGCGAGCTTTTCGAGCGGCATCGCGGACCTGGGCTGCTTTAATCATTTTTTTAGTTAGAACATCAGCTGTTTCTTTGTTTTCTTCTAAATAAAACGATAGTTTTTCATAAACAATATTATCAACAATATTTCGTGCTTCTGGTGTTCCTAATTTAGATTTTGTCTGCCCTTCAAACTGTAAAAAATGTTCCGGCACTTTTATCGAAATTATTGCCGATAATCCTTCACGAACATCATTACCTTCTAAATTTTTTTCTTTTTCTTTTAACAAACCGTATTTACGGGCATATTCATTAAAAGTTCGCGTTAAAGCAGCTTTGAATCCCGTTTCATGAGTTCCACCATCACTAGTTCTAACTAGATTAACAAATGACAGTGTATTTTCTTGATAACCGCTTGTAAACTGTAAGGCCACATCTACTTCGATTTCATTTAAAGAACCTTCAATGTTAATGATCGGATTAAGGGTTTCTTTTTCATAATTTAAATATTCAACAAAAGCAGTCAAACCATTATCATATTGATAAGACACTTCTTTATTATTCCGTTCATCTTTCAAATCAATCTTGATTCCTTTTAATAGAAAAGCACTTTCCATCAATCTTTCACTGATCGTAGAATAATTATATTCGCACACGGAAAAAATATCCGGATCAGGTAAAAAATGAATCGTAGTCCCGGTTTTATTAGTTTTACCAATCACTTTTAACTTGCTGATCTTATTACCGCCATCTTCAAATTTTTGATACCAGATTTTTCCATCACGATAAATCGTTACTTCTAACCATGATGATAAAGCATTAACAACAGAGGCTCCGACACCATGCAATCCCCCTGATGTTTTATATCCCCCATCTTCACTAAATTTTCCCCCAGCATGGAGAACTGTCAAAATAACTTCAGTCGCTGGTCTTCCTGAAGCATGCATTCCAGTTGGCATTCCTCGACCATGATCACTAACTTCAATACTATTATCACTATGGATTGTTACTTGAATGTTATCACCAAATCCGCTAAGAGCTTCATCGATAGCATTATCGACAATTTCCCAAACCAAATGATGTAAACCGCGACTATCGGTTGAGCCAATGTACATTCCTGGTCTTTTTCTAACCGCTTCTAATCCTTCAAGAATTTGGATATTTGATTCATCATAATTACTTTTAGCTGTCATTAATCAATTGCCTCCTTTAATCACTTTTGTCATTATAACTAAATTATCTGTATTTTTCAAAGGTTATTGTATTTTAACGTGTTATGAAAAAATAATCATTTAATATTTTATCACAACTATCTTTAAATAGTTAAAGTTTTAGAATAAATGATTGCTTTTTTAAACTAATAATATATAATAAATGAAGGTGATAAATATGATTTCAGTAATTTTAATAATTCTCGCATATCTTTATGGGTCGATTCCATTTGCATTAGTAATTGGAAGACTTTTTTATAAAACAGATGTTAGAAACTACGGTTCTGGTAATTTAGGCGGTACAAATACTGGTCGAGTTTTAGGAAAAAAAGCGGGTTTTGCAGTAATTGTTCTCGATGCTTCAAAAGCTTTATTAGTGATGCTTTTGACTAAATATTTTTGTTCAGAATTTTCTTTAAATGAAGATCTGCCTTATCTATGTGCACTGTTTTGTGTTATCGGCCATTGTTATCCGATCTTTGCAAATTTCAAAGGGGGAAAAGCTGTATCGACAGCAATCGGATATTTTTTTGCTGTTGATCCTTTAGGAGCTGTTTTAGCTCTAGTAGTTTTCTTTATTGTTTTAAAAATCAGTAAATATGTATCGCTTTCATCAGTTTTAGCTTCTTTATCAGTTTTACTGGCAGTTCCTTTTTTGGATATTTCGTTAACTGGTAAATTGGTTACTGCGGCAATTATTTTATTATTGGTTTACCGACATCGTGAGAATTTAAAAAGAGTTAAGCAAGGAACAGAAAGCAAAATAAGCTGGATGTAATAAAATCAGTCAAAATGACTGATTTTATTTATAACTAATAATTTCTTCATCTTCTAGATGACTAGCATCGCCAATATATTTGATTGTAAAATTTTTACCATCATAATCTACTTCACTAAGCGAACAACCACGCACGACATGCTGATTGATCTTAGTTAGATCACTGATTTTATAGTTAAGCATCAAGCCATGTAAAATAATAAATAACATTCCATGAATCGTAATAAAAATATTTTTATCATGATGTTTTTGATAGATATCAGCAATAAAATCTTTTAATCTTGATTGAACCTCAAGATATGATTCACCATTTGTTAATCTAATTTGATCATCAGGATGATTCCATAAATCATCATACTGCTTATCATTTACTAATTCTGCTATTTTTCTTCCTTCATAAATACCAAAATTCATCTCTTTTAAACGATCATCTAGAATAATATGATCAAATAAAATCTCACTTGTTTGTTTAGCACGATTGATCGGACTACTATAACAATAATCGATCGGTAATGTTTTGATACGTTCTTTTAATAGCAAGGCATCTTTGATGCCTTGTTTTGTTAAAGGTGAATCTTTCCAGCCCTGAAGTCTTTTTTCTTGATTCCACAATGTCTTTGAATGTCTAGTAATAAATAATTTCATAAAGTAAAAATAAGGGTCTTCCCCTTATTTATATTGTGCCATAATAGATGACATAATTTTTTTTATTTGTACTTCGCTAGGTTTGCGTCCCATTTCCATATACATTGCACGAATCATTTTTTCATTGATTGGTGGATTTTTTTGTAATTGTTTTTTAAACATATAACGAGCCCCAAAGAAACCAATAATAGCGCCGATAATTACCCCAATAATCATATTTAAGATCATGTTCATACCTCCAATTTTTTTACTTGCTCACTAATTATAACATAACTTTTTGAAATTTGATATAAAATCTCAAAGAATATATTGCTTTTTTTAGCTGCCTCAATAATTACATAATAATCAAAAACTTTACAAACTATTTTTTCTTTTGTCAACTGATTATCAATAATATGAATATTATTATCTCTTAAATAATCGTAACGTTCTTTTAAGCGATGTTCAATATAATCACTTACTCCCTCGTTATTACCAAAAAAGCATTCCATCTGCTTAGTTAAAAAAACATTTTTGGGTTCCAATTTAATAATTTTTTCTTTTATTTCCGGATATTGTTCAAAAAGTTCCCTTACATTAGGATTTAATCTATATATTTTATATGTATTCATTTCTATCACCGTAATAATCTTAGCAAGATCAAATGATAAAAATTGTCAAAAAATGTTTAAAAACAAAATATATTATTTTTTAATTTAATATTGAAAACAGTTTATCCAAAGAATCTAGTTTACAGCTTGAACAATAAAAAGAGTTGTATCAAAACAACTCTTTATAAGATTTCTTTAATATTTTTAATAACATTTTCCACTGTGAAACCATAGTTTTCAATTACTACATTAGCTGGTGCACTAGCTCCAAATTTACTTACTGACATTGTTTTACCATCTAATCCAACATATTTATGCCAGCCAAAATCACTAGCCATTTCGATTGCTAAACGAGCTCTTACATCATTAGGAAGAATCGATTCTTTATAAGCTTTATCTTGTTCTTCAAACAATTCCATCGATGGCATCGAAACTACCCGAACATCGATATTTTCTTCTAATAAAGCTGCTTTAGCTTTCATTGCTAGATTTACTTCACTACCAGTAGCGATAATTATTGCATCAAGATGATCGACTTCTTTACCAACGATATAAGCACCCCTGCTTACTCCTTCATATGAAGTATTTTCCATTGTCGTTACATTTTGTCTAGTTAGAATCAATGCTGTTGGTTTATTAGTAGATTCGATTGCTAATTTCCAAGCCGCTGCCGTTTCGATTGCATCTGCAGGTCTTAATACCCGAATGTTTGGTAAAGAACGAAGCATTACTAACTGTTCAATTGGCTGGTGTGTCGGTCCATCTTCTCCTACAGCAATTGAATCATGTGATAAAGGAATTATGATTGGCAATTCCATTAAACAAGACATTCTTAATGCTGCTTTAAAATAATCAGAGAAAACTAAGAAACCACCTGCTGATACTTTGATTCCTGTATGTAAGGTAATTCCATTCATCATGGCAACCATAGCAAATTCACGAATTCCAAAAACTAAATTACGCCCATCATAATTTTCAACGCTAAAAGCATTTTCATTAGCGATTTCCGTTTTTGTTGAACAAGCTAAATCAGCAGTTCCTGACATAAATGTAGGATTTTGTTTAGCTGCTTCCTGAATTAATTGTAATGAAGTATTTCTTGTTGCATCATTGAAACCAGGTTTGTAATTTTGGATGATTTCTTCAATATCTAAACTGTATTTTCCATCAATTGCATCTTTTAATTCTTGAGCTAATTCAGGAAATTCTTTTTCATAATTTTTAAATAAACGCTGCCATTTATTATAACGATTTTTACCACGTTTAATACAACTATTTGCAAAATCGTCATAAACTTCTTCAGGAACATAAAATTCCTCATGATCAAATCCATAAGATAATTTAGCATTTCTACCATCTTCTTTGCCTAAAGGACTACCATGTACCTTGTTTGTTCCCTGATTACTTGATCCATAACCAATAACAGTATTAACAATGATCAAAGTAGGTTTATACAATTCCTTTTTACCTTTACGGATTGCTTTTTGAATATCATTAATATTATTACCATCTTTAACATTGATTACCTGCCATCCAATTGCTTCATAACGTTTTTTTACATCTTCACTAAACGACATTGATAAAGGACCATCAAGAGTAACTTGATTAGCATCATATAAAACAATTAATTTTCCAAGTGAAAGATGTCCAGCAAGTGAAGCAGCTTCATAAGTTACCCCTTCTTGCATATCACCATCACCACATAATGCAAATGTATAATGATCAACAATATCATAACCATCACGATTATATTTAGCTGCTAAAAACTTTTCTGCTAAGGCCATTCCAGCAGCCATTGGAATTCCTTGTCCTAAAGGACCAGATGAAGCATCTACACCATCAGTAAGATTGCATTCAGGATGTCCTGGTGTTGTCGAACCCCATTGTCTAAAATTTTTTAAATCATCCATTGAGATCTGATATCCTGATAGATGTAACATTGTATACAATAACGCTGAAGCATGCCCTGAAGCTAAAACAAATCGATCTCGATTAAACCATTTTGCCTGCTTATGGTAAAAATTCATTTCTTTAGTAAATAACGTATATACAGCAGGTGCTGATCCTAAAACCATTCCAGGATGCCCAGAATTAGCTTTGTTGATAGTATCAATGCCTAAAGCACGAATTGCTGCAATTGATAAATTCGATGTTTCCATTTATTTCTAATTCTCCTTTTACACATAAAAAACTTATCCTTATTATACACAAAAATGTCTAAAATTGAATAAGTTTCTAAAAATATCTTTAATTTTTTGATTTTTCATCTTTTAATTTTTTTGGAGTTACATCATTTCCTTTTGTATCAACTACTTTGATTGTCATTAACTGCTGTTTAAAACCACTTCTAAAAGCTTTTAAATACTCCTGACGTAATTTTTCTTGTTCTTTCAACTCAGCTGGAGTGATACTGCCATCCTTTTTCTTTTTTGCCAGTTCATTAATTCTAGTAATTAATTTTTGATCTATACTACTCATTGCCTTTCTCCTTGTATAAAAAAAGGTAGAGAGTTTTAGATATTTCCCTGTTTTGTACAGGTGGGTACCTTTAAATACACTTTAGGATCCCTATTCTAAGATAGGTCTTCAACACCGCAATTTAAATCAGGTTCCCTTATCTATGATGTGGAAATTTATTTACTCTCTAACCAAGGTTATTATAACATAAGCATGACAAGTGTCAACTATTATTAATAACCGTTATTTAACATATTTTACTTTTTTTTAACAATACAAACACTGGTATATTCACTGTCAAAGTATTTAAACATATCATAAATATCATCAAGAGTGATTTTAGCAATCTCATCTACTAAATCTAACGCAATTATTCCTTCAAAATAATAACGACTAAATAAATTAGCAATGCTTTCAGGTCCATTGAATAAATTAATGAATAAACCAATATTTTTCTTCTTGATTCTTTCGAAATCATTTTTAGAAATTTCGATATTTTGGAAATTTTGAATCAAAGTAAGTATATGTTCCTTTAATGTTTCATAATCATCACAGTCACAGCCTATCTGGATAAATGCATAATCACGTTCCTGGGTAAAATTAGCACTAAATGAATCATTGATGATTCCTTTATTCAACCAGTCATTATATAATCTAGCACTTTTTGAAAATAATAAATCGAATAAAAGATTGATTGCTAATTCACGTCTGATTTTTAATTTAGGATCATCCAAGATTTCATTTACTTTAATTGAAACAATTATTTTATTCATTTCAACATCCATCGTTAAAACATTTTCTTTGATCTTGATATTACATGGCTCAATGTTTTTTTGACAAACAATAGGTTTCGCCGGTGCAAAATTTTTCTTAGCCTGATTTTCTTTAATTACTGTCATTGCTTTATCAGCTTCAATATTACCAACGATAAAAATCATCATGTTACTTGGATGATAGAAAGTATTGTAGCAGATTTCTAACATATCTTTAGTAGTATTATTAACGGTTTCTACTGTTCCAGCAATATCGACTGCAACGGGATGATTGTTGTAGAGATTTTGAATCGATCCGAAATAAACTCTCCAGTCAGGATCATCATCATACATTTTAATTTCTTGACCGATGATTCCTTTTTCTTTTTCAACACTTTCTGGTGTGATTTCTAATTTTTGAACAAAATCTAATAATAATTCAATACATGGATATTCATTAGCTGTGGTACTAAATAAATAGGCAGTTCGACTTGAAGAAGTAAAAGCATTAGTACTTGCTCCTAATTTAGCAAATTCATCAGATGCATCACTACCATTCATATCAAACATCTTATGTTCAAGAAAATGAGCAATACCATCTTCAACTTTGATCATTTGTTCTTGACCGATTGGTACAAACCGCGTATCGATTGCCCCAAATCTAGTTGAAAATAAACCATATGTTTTTTCAAAACCTGGTTTTGGCAGTAAATAAACTTCTAAGCCATTATCCATCTTTTCGTGATATAAGGTTTCTTTTAAAGTTTCAAAATATATTTTTTCCATTATTTATCACTCCCTGTAAGCAAGAAAATCGTATCTAAATGAACTTTTTTACTTGCAGCAATAATTTCTTCTTTAGTAACATTTAAAATATTTTCTAGATATTCATCATCTGTTTCCTGTTTGTTAGTTAAATCACGATTATAAGCCAAAGCAATCAAGCTCATTGGTTCGTCTTTTGTTTTTATAAATGAGCTTTTTAACATCAACTTAGCTAAAGCTATTTCATCGTCATTAAGATCACCATTTTGAATTTTAGCTAATTCTTCGATAATCAACTGTTTAGCCTTTTCATAATTACTGCCTTCAATTCCAGCATTAACTGTCATGATACCGCTAAAAGCCCCATAACTAGAGGAAATATAATAACAAAGACTATGCTTTTCTCTGACTACTTTAAACAATCTTGATTGCGAAAAGCCACCAAAAATAGCATTAAAAACCGTCATCGCATAAGTACTTTCATCTAAAAAATTACAATCTACTACAAAACCAAGATTTAATTTTGCCTGAGTTACATCCTGTTTCTCAATTACTTCAAGCACTTCTTTTTTTGTTGATTTGAAATTTGTTACTACTTCATTTAAATGCGGTGCAGAATCAAAACTTAAATTTTCTTTGCATATTTCAACAATACTTTCATCGACATCACCAACAACATATAAATGTTTTACATCATTTTTTATACAATCTAATAAATACTGATACAATTCTTCATTAGAAATTTTATCAAGTTCTTCAATATAACCATTATTGCTGATTGATAAAAATCCTCCTTCACCCATATTTACAAATAACTGATTTAGACCATACATAAATTTATCATCATTTTGAACGATCAAACGCTCTTTAAGCTCTTTTTTCTTGATATTAAAAGTCTGCTCATCAAATTTACCATTCAAAGCATTAGGATGATAAAGGACATCATTAAATAACTTAATTTGCTGTTTTAATAAATCTTCTTGATAAGGTAAAAAAGCTTCATTGATACAAACACTGGAAATATTTAATACTTGTGATAATCCTTTAGTCGCTAAATTAGTTCCAAAGTTCATCCCATAAAGATCTTCTAAATGGGTAGATAAAGCTTGTGTTGATGGATATTCTTCAGTTCCACCAGTTAACATAAATGCCAATAATGATCTTTTTGTGACATTTTCTTTAGTCAATTTATTTTCTAATTTTAAAGACATCGTTATATTCTTAAATTTCTTTGTCGGAATTACATGCAATGTATATCCTGATAACTGATAACTTTTTTTCATATGACACTCCTTCTTTAAATCTAATGTCTATATTATACACTAAAAATTGAAAAATAAAATTAAAACCATATTTTCTTGATAAAATCCTACTCATAATTATTTTCCAAGATCAAAAAAGATGTCTGCTTAGACATCTTCTTCTTGATAACCGCGAATATATACCTCACGAGGTTTTGAGCCGATTTGAGGCCCAATTACACCATCAGCTTCTAATTGATCAATGATTCGAGCTGCTTTATTATAACCAATTCTAAATTGTCTTTGCAGCAATGAAGTACTAGCCTTTTGAACACTGATAACAAAACTGCGACACATTTCGTATTCTTCATCTTCCTCTTCTTCTTTTGAAGCTGCACTCATCGAAGTGGTGTTCAACTTAACATTAATATATTTTTCATCATAATTAGCTCCCTGCTGGCTGGCTGTATGATGAGTTATCGCATTAACTTCTTCATCAGATACAAACGCACCTTGAACCCGAACTGGTGAACTTGAACCCATTGGAGAAAAGAGCATATCGCCTTTACCAAGTAGTTTTTCAGCACCTGAAGTATCTAAAATAGTTCGTGAATCGATTCCTGATGATACTGCAAAAGCAATTCTTGAAGGAATATTGGCTTTAATAACTCCCGTAATGATATCAGTTGAAGGTCTTTGGGTAGCTACGATCAAATGAATTCCCGCAGCTCTGGCCATTTGGGCTATTCGCATGATACAGTCTTCAACTTGTTTACTGGCAACCATCATTAAATCAGCTACCTCATCTAAAATAATGACATGAAATGGTAAAAATTCTAACTGTTCATCTAAAGCTAAAGTCTCATTCTTTTTATGAATATAGCTATTATAGCTTTCAATATTTCTAACATTAGCTTCAGCAAACAAATCATAACGTCGTTCCATTTCTACAACTACTTCTTGTAAAACCGCAGCTGCTTTTTTAGGATCGGTCACGACCGGAGCTAATAGATGCGGAATCCCATTATAATTAGCTAATTCTACTTTTTTAGGATCGACCAAAATAAATTTAACTTCATCGGGTCTGGCCCGCATTAAAATACTGCAAATAATCGTATTGATGCAAACAGATTTACCGCTTCCGGTTGCCCCGGCAATCAGTAAATGCGGCATTTTATTTAATTGAGCATAGATTGTTTTCCCACTAACGTCTTTTCCTAAAGGAACCAAAAGCTTATTTGCCTGCAGTTCTTTAGGAATATCTTTAATAACTTCTTTAAAAGTAACTGTAGTTGCAATGCTGTTAGGAATTTCCACTCCAACTGCTGGTTTACCGGGAATTGGAGCTTCAATACGAATATCTTTTGCCGCTAAAGCTAATTTTATATCATCTTGTAACTGAATGATTTTATTGACTCTGATTCCCGTTTCGAGTTTTAATTCGTATTTAGTAACAGATGGTCCGATAAAAATATCGCTAATGGAAGCATTAACACCAAATTCATGAAGAACATTAGTCAAGGCTTCGGCTTTTTTTAAAGCATTATCTTTATTATCACTGGATTTTTTGGAAGTTGGATTTTTTAATAGTGATAATGCGGGTAGACGATAATTTTTATTGATTTTCTGCTTTGTTTTTAAACTGTCATTATCATGTATTTTAGGTTCTTTTTCTTTGATTTCTAAAGTCATTGATTTTTCATCAAATTCCATAGCTGAAGGAATGCTGTCATCTTCTTCTAGATGAGCTGTATGGATTCGCGCTGATGTCTTCTTTTCTGGTTTTTTGTCATCTATTTCAAATATGTCATCAGGAAAAAAAGCAATATCTCTTTTTTTAGTAAAGAAATCAATAAATTTGCTTTGGGTTTTTTCTTTGTTTTTCTTCTTTTTAGAAGTTGTTTGTTTCTTTTTTCGCTGTTCAAGATAAAATTTACTTCCCAATAATGCCAAAGAAATCACTAAAACAAAGCCAGAGGCGATGATTGCTCCTGTTTTATCAAACAAAGCACTTAATAATCCGTATAACAAGGCTCCGATAAAGCCACCACGGTTACATGGGGCTTGTTGAATATATTGGTCAATAACTTTCATTCCGGTCATATTATTATCACTAAGTGAAGACATAAATGTTAAAACTGCTCCCGATAACAAGTAGAAACCAATGGCGTTAGGACCATTAAAACGAGGTAATTTCGCATGATAGATTACATATATACTAACTAGGATCAATGCCACATAACCAATTCCTACAAAATTACCTAATATGTATGTACATAAAAAATTTAGCTGTACTCCTATTAACCCTAGTTTTAACGTTGCAACGATCGTTAAAAACAATCCTACAGCAGCAATGATTCTAACTTTTAAATCTTCACTAAGTTGTTCTTGTTTAGATTTTTTTGAACGACTTGTTTTAGCCATGACTCACACTCCCTACTCTAACTCAACCATTATAACATAACCATCTGTTTTAGCCAAAGAAAAAAGCAAGTTAGACTTGCTTAAATTTCGATAATAATTGGTAAAACAACTGGTTTTTTACCGGTTTCTTTAACAATAAATTTATTAGACTTTTCTTTGATTTCCTGACGGACTTCAATTGCTTCTAAATTAGGATCATTTTTCATTTGTTCAACACATTTTTCAGCAATATCCGCAATTCCTTTAATAATATGTTCAGAATCTCTCAAATAGACAAATCCCCGTGATTGGACATCAGTATTAGCGATAATTTCACGACTATTACTATCAATAGTTACACCAATAATAACTACACCATCATTTGAAAGCTGAATTCGATCATCAATAACTTTATCACCAACATCACCAACACCGATTCCATCGATCATTACATCCTCGACTTCAATTGTATCACGATAATCTTCTAATTTTCCATTTTTGAAACTCAAGAATTCACCGTTATCGATCAACGGAATATTTTTTGCATCAATTCCCATACTCTTAGCTACTTCCATATTAGAAATGAAATGCTGATATTCACCTTTAATTGGAACAAAATAAGTAGGATCGAAAATTTGAATGATTACTTTAATATCTTCTTGAGAAGCATGCATTGAAAATAACTCTTTGTTTTTTAAAACATGAATTTTAGATTCTGTTTTATACAATTCATTGATTGCTTTATTGGCAATCTTTTCAGTTCCTGGAATTACTGGAGATGCCACGATAAAAGTATCATTTTCATTAAGTTTTAAATACTCATCACCACCATCAATGATATCACTAATATCATGATATATACGCTGTGGCTTACCACTTAGCAAAATCACTAAATTATCATCAATGCCTTTTTTACCAATATCAGTAGAAAATCCAATTATTTCTTTAGGCACCTGAATTACTGCTTTTTTCAAATGCTGTCCGATCCTTACGATACTGTTTGTACTATCATACTTATCACGACCATAAAAAACGATCTTACGCTTATATTTTTTTGTTAGCTCAACGATTTCTTTTGTTCTAAAGATGTTTTGAGCATAGGATGAAATAATAATTCGTCCTTCACTATCTTCAAAAATATTATCAATTTTTTCAGTTAATTTATGTTTTGGAGAAGTATAGCCAGTGTTTTTAGAATATGATGATTCACACAACAATACTAAAACACCTTTTTTGCCAATTTCCATCATTTTTTGAATATCGCATCTAAAACCATCGGGAGCACCAAAATCAATGATAAACTCACCGCCATATACGACATAACCATCTCTTGTCCATAAAGCAACACCAACACTTCCAGGAATAGAATGAGTAACAGGGAAAAATTCTACTGGTACCCCCGCTATATTAATTGAATCATTACGTTTGACTTTTATAAGTTGATAATTAAGTTTTAAATTATTATGTTTTTTATGACGTTTCATCATTTGATCAATTAAATCAGCAGTTAAAGTTGGCGCATATACAGGAACATTGACGTTCTCTAATAAATATGGTAACGCCGCCATTACATCATCATGTCCATGAGTAACAATGATTGCTGCAATTCGTTCTTCATTTTCTTTTAAATAATCAAAACTAGGAATGATAATATCTACTCCTAATTTATTGATTTCTGGAAATCTAAAGCCAGCATCTAAAATAAAAATTTTGTCTTTTATTTCAATACAGTACATACTTTTACCCATCTCAGCTTGTCCGCCAAGAGGTAAAATTTTTACAATATCTTTTCTCATCTTTTCCTCCCTTATTATTTTATTATTTCAAACATATGTAAAAAACAATCTCTAATATATTACCATAACATAATGCACTTGGCTAATACTTTCTAAAAATATTGTAACAAAATTTAAAGAAAAAGAAAAATAAAATTACTGCCTCTTTTCAATACTTTTAATAAAATTATACCCATTAAATTTATTTTATATAAAAAATGTTAGAACGATGTACATCAATACCTCCTTCCAACATTTTATTTTTATGATTTCAAATTAATAAAACTGCACTTTTAATCACTTAAAACAATTAAATCATGCAATAAATTAAGATCTTGTTTTTGCATCTTGACCTTAACATAATAACTATCTATTTCTTTAGTAGAAGTAAGCGCAAATTTTTCTAAAAAGTTTCGATAAATATCATCATTTTCCAATTCACAACCAACAAAATGAACTTTTGTATAAGCGTCGATCTTTGTATACCTGCTCGTCAATTTATGAAGATCTTCTTCTAAAATAAGATAATCATTTTCATATTTATCATATAAATAATTAAAATCTTTTTTGCTGATTTCTTCATCAAAACGAATCAGCCAATAATTAAAATCAATTGACATCGTTTTTATTTTAGTATCATCATGATTAATTAAAGTACCAATATTCCCATTATAAATAGAACGTAAATTAATTTTGAAGCCATCTTTTTTATACCCCTCTAAAAGAGCTTTATAACAGATTATCCGAGCTTTATGTTTCGCTAGATCCAACGCCTGGCGATATCCTACATGTTTAATTAAACGAGCTCCATTGATATATTTAGGATCTCCTGTATATATACCGCAAACATCGCTATATATATAAACTTCATCTAAATTCATTCTTCGCGCAATATAAACAGCACTATAATCACTGTCACCTTTTTCTAAAATACGAACATTTTTAAATTTATCTACTCCTTGAAACCCGGGAATTATGACAACATCATATTTTTCTAAATATTCCGTTACTTTTTTCTTATTAAAATCAACAAAACGATGCCCTTTAACTTTTAAACCAGCTTGTAAAGATGAAAGTGAAATAGCTTTTATATCTTGTTTCTTTAATTCACTTGATAAAACAACGCTGCTGATCGTTTCGCCACAACTGACGATCCGACTATATTCATCAAAAGATAATTGCCAGGAAACTAACTCTTTTAAAGTATCCGTAGCATAAGGATCGGGATAGCGCCCCATCGCACTTACAACTATTACTAATTTATGATCTAAATGTTTTTTTATTATTTCAATTACTGAATCAATTGTTTTTTTATCACGTAAAGATGTACCCCCAAATTTTAGGACTCTATACATCTTTATTACCTTCAAATACAGGTTGTACTTGTTTATTATTCAATGCATTGATTAAAGTCTGGAGTACTAAATTTTCGTCAAATAACATACTATTTGGTTTTTTTATACAATCATCTTGATACATTGGAACTAAATAAAAATGTTTAGTATTTAAAATCTGCATAATATTTTTTCCTGAATTACTTAGGGCATCATTTGTTGCAATTGCTAAAACAACATTATGTTCATTACGTAAAGTTGATTTACAAGCCATCGTTACTGCATTATCATTGATTCCATAAACAAGCTTTGCTAATGTATTGCCACTACAAGGCATGACTAGCATCAAATCTAAAGGGATTTTAGGACCAAAAATTTCCGCATTTACTACATCAGTAATAACTTTACGTTTTGCTATTTTTTCGATCTTTGCAATCAGTTCATCAGCTTCACCAAAACGAGTATCACAAGTTAATATTTTTTCACTGACAAATACATATAGATCACAGTCTTGTTTTGCTAATTCATCTAAAACGGTTATTGTTTTTTTTAAAGAACAAAAAGAACCAGTAATTCCAACCCCTATTTTTTTATTTTTTAACATTACGATCAACCGCCCTTTTAATTGCTTTAAATAAAGCTAGAGCACTGCTATGATATGCATATTTGGTTGGTAATTGTTTCAACAAATGATAATTAGTATCACGTTTATTACTTTGTAATCCATACGGCTTTGAAGCAACATCATAAATTTGGCACATATCGTCTTTCGTTTTTAACATTTCTTCAGTAATTACATTACATGGAATAGTATTGATAATAAAATCATATCCATCTAATGTAAGCTCATTTAAACGTATATAACGATATCCCTTAGTAATTACTTCATCATGATGGTGATCACTGCGATTAGAAATTGTGATCTTAGCATTAAATCGTTCTAATTTATTAGCTAGATCTTTGCCACAATGACCATAACCTAATATTAAGATATTTGAATTTGAAAGACTAATATTATTATCAATGATCATATAAGCAATTAATGCTTCATCACTAATATAAGTATTTTCATTAATAAATTCTTCATCATGATATAAATAATCATACTTAAAACCTTTTAGTTTACTTAAATAACATAATCGCTGATTTTTTAATAATGTCAAAACAACGGCATCACAAGCAAAATCTACTTGTTCAAAACTTTTACCATCTTTTCCCAAAAATACGATTTGACAAGATGATATATAATTTTTATCATTTTCTATTTGATAACCAGCTTTAGCCATCAGCTTAGCTAAATATTTACACCGATTATCAGTTCCATTAATATAGACTAACATATTCCACCTCTATTATAAAATATGAAAATAATTCAAGTTTGTTACAGGGTTGATGAATTTCTTCAACCCTGTAGATCAATTCCCATCTCTTCACTAATTAGTCCAAGAATAACTTCAATCCGCTCTTGAAGTAAATCAACAGCCTGATCAAGAATTATTTTTTCATCTACATTACGATCATAATTTTGAATTTCAAAAACACATTTAACGACAAAAAGCTGTTCTTTTTTCTCACCCACCTTGATTTGATAATTAAGGCTTAGATTTCCTCTTTGACTATGGCTATAGCCTATTTCAATATGAGCCTTAATATCTTTAGATACTCGAGTCTTTTTGTCATTAACAACATTTCCATGAATACTTCTTAATTCAATTTTCATTTAAAATTCCTCCTCATTATTCTTTACTTCAAAAAAAAGGATTTTTCTTTTATTATTTACATTTTTTTTCGATTTTATTAAAATAACCTCGATGGAGGTCAAAAATGTACTATCTAATGCTTATTTACACATTTTTACTATCATTAAAAACTTCCTGGACATATAATAATTTTACTTACTTGTCATATCAAAAGGATCTAAGAATTCATTATCTACTTTGGATCATGATCATTTCTTGTTTTTTACTATACAAAATAAATAAATTATTTAAAAAAATTACTTATTTATCCCCTTTAAACAAAACATTGATAATATTTAGTTTTTTATCAGTAATAATTGGTTCCTTTTTGCCTTATCATCCTGATAATGAAAATATTATTTCAATGTTACATATTATTCTGTCATCTTTTGGGGCTTTATTACTATTAGTAATACTTCAATTATTAATTAATCGAATCATGTTAATAGATTTTGAATTTTATCAAAAAACAAATATTTTATTTCATCGCTCATTGTTGATATTAAGTATGTTTATTATTATGTTTGGCACAATTAATAGCATTATAGAATTATTTCTTATTTTTACTGTATTGATATTATTAAACATGATTGAAAAACATTTTTATAAACTGAAAAGAAATTTACGAAAATAATAAAAGTTGCTGTACTTGACCAAGCTTAAAAAACTTAGCTTTATCAATAAAACACGTCGGCAGTACAGTTGTTGAAGGATTAGCGGCAAAGCCAATTATCGATTTTGATATTGTGATTGCTTCAACATCTGATTTAAATAAAGTAATCGAAAAATTAAATCAGATTGGCTATATACATGAAGGCAACTTAGAAATTCCAGACAGAGAAGCTTTTAAATATACGGGAAAAGAACATTTACAAACGCATCATTTATATGTATGTCCTAAAAATTCAAAGGAGCTGCAAAGACATATCACTTTTAGTGATTATTTAAAAAGCCACCCTGAGGCTATCAAACTTTATAGTCAGGTAAAAAAAGAGGGCGCAAGATTATTTCCTGATAATATTGAAAAATATTTAGAATATAAATCAGATTGTATATCTGAGTTATATAAAAAATGTGGTCTTATAAAATAAAGACAGTGATTTTTAATTGAAAAAGGAGACTAATAAAAATGGATTTAAAAAAATTTAAATGGACACGAAAACCAGAAAGTTACAAAATATATGATGATCGAATTGAAATTATTACAAAACCATATACTGATCTATGGCAAAGAACATATTATCATTTTCAAAATGACAATGCGCCCGTTTTACAAATAGAAACAGAAGAGAAATATTTTAGTTTTATTGTAAAAACAGATTTTAAAGAAAGTCATCATCGGTTTGATCAATGTGGCATTGTCATGTATTTAGATAGTGAAAACTGGTTAAAGGGTTCTATAGAATATGAAAATGATGAATATCAGCATTTAGGCAGTGTTGTAACAAATCACGGTTACTCAGATTGGGCTACTACAGCAATCGATGCTTCGATCAAATCGATGTGGTATCGTTTAAGCAGAAGAGAAGATGATTATTGTATCGAATGCTCTTATGACGGAGTTACTTTCACCCAAATGAGAATTTGTCACATGTTCAAAGGCGCTAATAAAATTGCTTTTGGTATTTATGCCTGTTCTCCTGAAAATTCTTCATTTAAAGCCGTATTTTCACAAATGCAAATTACAGAATGTCAGTGGTCTGCCCATACAGGGCAACAGCCTGATTAAAGCAGTTATTGTAGATTTTCGAAAAAATATTTCCTATTTTCAATTAAAAAAAGATTTCAAGATCTGAAATCTTTTTTAATCAAGATATTTTTATCTCAAAACCTAATTCATACAGAGTCAAATTATCATCAATAACTTCTTCATAAATTCCAGCAGCTCTTTTCAAGCCAGCCTTTTGATAAAGATTTATCGCCGCCTTATTATTATCCACAACAAATAATCTTAAATACTCACCATTCATTTCCTTTGCAAGAGCCATTGCTTTATTAATAGTAAGAAGACCCATTCCCCTTCTTAAATAATCGACATTTACACCTAAACGTTCAATATATAATGCTTTAGCATTTTTATCTGACCAATTTACACTTTTAGAACTGCTACTTAAATCACATAAAACAAATGCCGAAATAATCTTATCATCGTCCCATAATAAATAAAGCTGATTATTTTCAATATCATTTTTAAAATATTTACAAGGATAGATCTCATCCCAAATATGAATACCATTATCATTCATTTTAGCGATAATTTTTTTATACATTTCAATAATTTGTGATAAATCTGACATCACAGCTAACCTTAAATTCATCTAATCCACCGCCAAACTAATCTTCTGATTCATTTTAAAAAATGGACACTTTTTTTGAATACACTGATTATTCATCGTAGAACGCTTACAAACGATCTGGCTGCTTTCCATTTCAATATTCAAATGCTCCTTAACAAATTTGATTGCTGCTAAAATTGCAAGATATGAATCTCGTTTACAACATCGCGGCCCGCCATGCTTCGCGATTTGGTTTAATGAAGCCGCTGTCATTTGATTTGAAAGTCGCCATTCAATGTTAGAAAGTGGGGTTGATTTAGTAACAATAGCAATAAACATCCCACTGCTTATTCCGGCTCCACAAGCACCCCAAAAACCGCAAATTCCCCCAGGAATCTTTTTACCCCGATTTTGCATTTCTATTAAAGCACTTTTTAGATCTAGATCGTCACCTGCGTTTTTATAAGCCGTCAACAAAGCTGAGCCTACCATTATATGATGTTCTGGACCATGCATATGACAAAAACTCAAATCCATTAATTTTTCCATTATCATAATTGGATCAAGTGAAGTTTCATTTAAACAAACTTGAATGATATTATCGATTCCCTGCATATGACACTTTTCGCATACATAATGTCCATTAATACAGCGTGTTTTACTATACTCCTGACGGTGGCAAAGAATACACTCCATCAACGTATCAGTCTCAAGATATTCTAACGGCGCTTTACAAATCAAACATTCTTCTTTCATCCTTGCTCTCCTTTACAAATCATAATATTTCTTTTAATTAATTTTAACATGAATGAATTTATTCTCAAAGCAGATTTAATTTTTAGGACTAAAAAAGAAGAGCTGCCTCTTCTTTTTAATTAGTTTTATATTTTAATTCTAATCTTTCATCTTTGTTTAAAGATGACTGTCTGATACTTGCAAAAATTGAACCAGAAATATTATGCCATACACTAAAGATAGCTCCTGGTAAAGTAGCAAGCGGATTAGCTGCAAAATTTACGGTTGCTAATGAAACCGCTAGACCACTGTTTTGCATTCCTACTTCAATTGCAATTGCTGTAGCTTTAGAATATTCAACATGCAAAACTTTGGCTGCTACTAAACCAAGCATCATCCCTAATAAATTATGAAGGATAACTACACATAGTACTAAAATACCACAGGCTATGATTTTTTCGGTATTAATTGCAACAATTCCGGAGATGATCATTACAATCGATACAACCGAAACAAGCGGTAATATATCAGAAATTTTTTGAATCTGTTTTCCAAATAAACTGCGAATCAAAATTCCTAGTAAAACAGGAATCAAAATAACTTTTACTACCGATAAAACCATTGACCAAAAAGTAACTTTTACCCATGTACCGGCTAAAACATAAACCAATAATGGCGTCATCAGTGGGGCAATTAAAGTTGATATGATCGTCATTCCTACTGAAAGTGCGACATCACCACCAGCAATATAAGTTATCACATTACTAGCCGTTCCGCCAGGACAGCAGCCTACCAGGATAACACCTATTGCCAAGTCTTCAGGTAATTGAAAGATAACTGCTAATAACCATGCGGCTAAGGGCATGATCGTATACTGAGCTACACAGCCGATAATAACTTCTTTAGGGTGTGAAAAAACAATTTGAAAATCTCCCATTTTTATTGCCAGTCCCATTCCAAACATTGCAACTCCTAAAAAAACAGAAGTATAATCGGTTGTCCAGGCAAAACCCTGAGGTATTAAAAAGGCTAATCCGGAAAAAATAATGATTATAATGCCAATATATTTAGTTAATAATGAACTGATTTTTATGATTTTTTTCATTGATTACACCTCATATGAAAAATTATCGATCAATCGTGTTTTACCAATGTAAACAGCCATTGCAATAAGAACATTTCGATCAACTTTTTTTACTGGCTGCATCGTTAGGGCATCCACTACTGAGATATAATCAATTTTAGCAAGCGGTTGACTTTCAATAACCTTTTGCATAGCTTTTATTACATCACTGGCCAAACATCCTTGAAAAATGACATTTTGTCCTTCTTTAACAGCTTTTGATAAACAAAGTGCCACTTTTCTTTCTTCACAATTAAGATACGTGTTTCGTGATGATTTAGCAAGACCATCGCTTTCACGAACGATTGGACAGCCAATGATTTCAATATCAAAATTTAGATCCTGTACCATTTTTCGAATGATTGCTAATTGCTGAGCATCTTTTTGACCAAAATATGCTCTATCAGGGGTAATAATATTAAATAATTTTGCTACTACCGTACAAACACCTTTAAAATGAACTGGTCTTGATTTACCACAAAGGGTCGTTGAAAGTAAATCGATATTTACATATGCCTGGGGGTCACAATACATATTTTCTGGATCAGGATTAAAAATCAAATCTGCTTTCAGACTTTCACATAACTCACTATCACGTTTAAAATCTCGGGGATAAGCTTCTAAATCTTCGTTAGGTCCAAATTGCGTTGGATTAACAAAATCTGAAACCACAACAATATCATTTTCTTCCCGACATTTTTTAATCAAACTTGCATGACCTTCATGTAAAAAACCCATCGTTGGTACAAGACCGATCGTTTTTCCTTCTTTTTTCCATGCTTTAATAAGTTTTCTTGTTTGTTCTACTGTTTTTGTTATCTGCATTTTATTCTCTTCTTTCTTATGGATTTAGAGATAGTACCCTTAACTGACATCACTGCTGATTATTTCATATCTTTTAATAAGCCGTGTTTTTCATAATTAGTTACTCGGCTAATTTTATTCTCCTCATCCACAAAGACAACTGCAGGTTTATGTGATTTTGCTTCTATTGGATCATAATTTCCATAGGCCATAATAATAACCTTATCGCCAGTATTTACGCATCTTGCAGCAGCACCATTTAAACAGATCATCCCACTGTCCTTTTTACCACTAATAGCATATGTTTCAAATCTATTTCCATTATCAACATCTACAATTTGTACTTTTTCATATTCTAAAATTCCCGCCGCTTCAAGCAATTCTTCATCAATCGTGATACTTCCGACATAATCTAATTTAGCTTGAATAACGGTAGCACGATGAATTTTTCCTTTTAACATCTCTATTGTCATTTCATACATCCTTTCTTGATTTAAAATACAATAAAAAAGCATTTATAGGGCTATGACCCTAAAATGCATGATAAATTATTTGTATTTTTTGAGTCCCATTTAAAAAATATAAGCTCTTTATTTACTATATTTATATGAAATTCCAGTGAATCAGATCGAGTATAGTTTTGTTGCCAAATACTATCTCCATTGCTCATTTAAGCATGTTGATAATTGTTTGTCAATATAAAAAGATGCCCTGTTGGCATCTTGAACTATTTTTAAATATTTTCTTCTAAATATTTATACTGCATTCCCTCTTTGATTGCTGAACTATCTATTCCAAGGGCTTCTAAAAGAGTATATGCAAAAGCCAAAGCAGCCCCAGGACCTTTACCAGTAACGATATTACCATCTTTTAAAACTAAAGCTTCCTGATAATTTGCACTATTTAACTGGGTTTCAAAACCAGGATAACAAGTAACTGTCTTTTCTTTGATAACTCCTGCTTTTTCTAAAACGATTGGTCCCGCACAAATAGCACCAATGATTTTATTATCAACATTAAATTTTTTTACTAGCTCAATTACTCTTGGATCATCTCTTAAATTAGTTGCTCCGGGCATTCCCCCAGGAATAACAACAGCATCATATGTTTCAATTGTTTCATCATATATACGATCCATCAATATTTTTATTTGGTGAGCGCTAATGGCTTCTAATTTATCCATTCCTACCATTGTACATTCAACATTGGCACGACGCATTACATCTACTACTGATAATGCTTCAAGTTCTTCAAATCCATCATGAAATAAAACTGCTATTTTTTTCATCTTAAAACCTCCTTGACTGTTATTTTATCACTAAACTAATCAAAATGCATTATTTTAAATTGAAAAGCAGCTAATATCGTACTATAATTACATTGTTGTTAAAATAAAAATTTAGTAATAACTTGATATTAACTATCTAATTATTTAATGACTAAAATATTATTACACCGTATCTAAAGGAACGGTAGTGGAGGAAAAAATGAAAAATAAAAAAACTAAAGATCTTGTTTTGTATGCAATGTTTATTGCAATTGAAATGCTGCTTGTATTTATACCATTTTTAGGATATATTCCAATTGGTCCATTGCGTGCAACAACACTACATATTCCAGTAATTATTGCCGGAATTATTTTAGGTAAAAAAGGTGGTTCGATCATCGGATTAGTTTTCGGTTTGAGCAGTTTGTTTTATAACACAATTAATCCTACTGTGACTTCATTTGTTTTTTCACCATTTATTAGCGGAAATATTTTAAGTGCTGTTATCGCTATTTTACCTAGAGTAATGATTGGTTTTGTTGCTGGTTTTATTTTTGAACAAGTAATCAAGCATAAATGGAATAAATATGCTGGAATGATCGTTGCTAGTTTAGCTGGTTCATTAACTAATACTATTTTAGTACTAAGCGGTATTTATTTGATTTTTGGTCAAAGTTATGCTCAAGCAATTGGTCAAGATTTTAATTTGTTATTAGCATACTTAATTGGAATCGTTACTAGCAGCGGTTTATTAGAAGCTGTTGTCGGAACTATTATTGCTGTTCTTGTTTGCCAGCCTTTATTAATGTTTACAAAGAAAGGAAATTAAGATGAAAACAATCGTTGTAGGAATTAGTGGCAGTATTGCTGCCTATAAAGCTTGTGAACTTGTCAGAGCTTTAAAAAAGAAAGAATATGATGTAGAAGTAATTATGACTAATAATGCAACAAAATTTATTAGTCCCCTTACTTTAGGAGCTTTGATCAACAAACCAGTATTAATTGATGATTTTGATGATAATGGCTATGAAATCAAACATATTAGTTATGCCAAAAAAGCTGATTGTTTTGTTATTGTTCCTGCGACTGCTAATATCATCGGTAAAATTGCCAACGGTATCTGTGATGATGTATTAACATCTTCTTTTATTGCTGCTACTTGTCCTAAATTGATTGCTCCAGCGATGAATGTTAATATGTATGATAATCTTGCTACTCAGCGCAATATTGAAAGATGTAAAACCTATGGGATTAAATTTGTAGAACCAGGATATGGACTTTTAGCCTGTGGTGATACTGGTCGTGGAAAACTTGCTGATTTAAACCAAATCGTTGCAATGATTGAATATTGCTTAAGTGATAAACCATTAAAAAATAAACGAGTCTTAGTGACCGCTGGTCCCACTCAGGAAGCCCTTGATCCAGTAAGATATATTACTAATCATTCAAGTGGAAAAATGGGTTATGCTCTAGCAAAAAGAGCCTTTGAATTAGGCGCAAAAGTTACGTTGATCACTGGGCCTACAGGTCTTGATTTTCCTTATGGTATAAAAACTATTGAGATCCAAACAGCCAAAGAAATGTTCATGGCAGTTAAAGAACATTATCAAAAACAGGATTTTATTATTAAAGCGGCTGCTGTTGGTGATTATCGGGTCAAAGAGATTGCTAAAGATAAAATTAAGAAAAAAGAAGAAACTTTAACTTTGGAATTGATCAAAAACGATGACATTTTAGCTTTTTTAGGAGAACATAAAACTAATCAAATTATTTGTGGCTTTGCAATGGAAACACAAAATTTAATCGAAAACGCTAGAAAAAAACTTATTCATAAAAATTGTGATCTTTTAGTTGCCAATAATTTAAAAGAACCAGGGGCAGGATTTAAAAATGATACAAATAAAGTAACCTTTTTAACTGCTGAAAATACTCAGGAAATTGAATTAATGTCAAAAAATAATTTGAGTGATTTGATTTTAAAAAAATTAATAGAAATTCAGGAGGAAAAAGCATGTTAATTGTAATTGATATCGGTAATACCAATATTACCATGGGGCTAGTTGATAAAGATGAAATTATCGATAATTATCGTTTAACAACAAAATTAGAACGTACCTCTGATGAATATGGTTTTATGCTCTTGAGCTTTTTAAGTGCTTCAAATATTCTTATCGATGAAATTGAAGATATCATCATTGCTTCAGTAGTTCCTAAAATCATGTATTCTTTTACTAATTCAATCAAAAAATACTTTGATCGTGAACCGATTATTGTTGGCCCTGGAATCAAAACGGGGATCCGTATTAAAATCGATAATCCTAAAGAACTAGGTGCCGATCGTTTAGTCGATGCTGCTGGGGCTTACTATATCTATGGCGGTCCCTGCTTAGTTATTGATTTTGGCACTGCTACAACGTTTGATGTCGTAAATGAAAATGGTGATTTTTTAGGTGGGGCTACAGCACCAGGAATCGGTATTAGTATCAATGCTCTTTCTAGTCAAGCTGCAAAACTGCCGGAAATCGAAATAAAGAAACCTAAAAATATTATCGCTAAAAATACTGTTACAAGTATGCAGGCTGGTATTGTTTATGGATATGTCGGTCTAACCGAAAATATTATTAATGAAATAAAAAAAGAATATGGGCAAAATTTAAAGGTTATTTCAACTGGTGGTTTGGGACGTATTATTTTTAATGAAACTAAGTTGATTGATGTATATGATCCTGATCTTACATTTAAAGGTTTAAAAATCATCTATGATAAATATAAAAGAAAAGCATAAAAAAACGATTAATTAAAATCGTTTTTTTATTTACCCTAAATTTAATCAAAATTCTTTTCTACTTCATTTATTGTATATGTGACAATATTACTATTATCCTCTTGAAACATTAGAATAATATCTGCAAGCGGTATTCCCTGTACATTTAGTTCATTTTCAAGCCATTTTTCATTTTGTCCAATAGTTTTAAGATTTTCATAAAAAATTTTTCCTTCTTTAACTAATACTGTTGGCAATTTAACTTTATTGATCTTAATATTCAAATCATCTACTACAACAGGCCGATATTTTTCTTTTGGAAAAAAACTAAAACTACCATTAGTTTCTAACACTACCGTTTGCAGTTCATTTAAATTAAAATAACCAGCAATACGACATTGCATTAAAAATTCATCAATATCTAATTTAGCTTTTTCCAATTCCTCATTATAAATTTGATTATTCTCATATAAAACAACTGCTTCACCATCAATAATTTTTCTTAATTTCAAAGAAGAAGCAGCTAACTTAGATAAAGTTATTATTACAATTGCATAAACGATCATTGCAATTAAAGGTTGTAAAATATTATCAAAACCACCCATTACTAACTCACTGGCAATACTACCTATCGTAATTCCATTAATATAATCATACATATTTAATTGACTAACCTGACGATACCCCATCATCTTAGTAATAATAAACAAGACAACTAAAGATATGATCGGAACAATTATATATTCTAATATTTGCATAATCTCACCAGTAATATTATGGACAAAATCAATATAAATAAACGAAAAAGAATTATTCTTTTTCGTTTATATAAGCATCTTCAATTTCTCCAATATAAATATAATGATAATCATGATCAGGATAATTTTTTTCATCAAGACTGTCATCAATAAACCCGTTTGGTTCAATTTTACCTTGATATAGTTTTTTACAAATAAAAACCATTTTTCCTTGTTTAAAAGCTGGCTGTCCCTCAAGCAATTCTACATCAAAATCAACCTCTTTGATTTTATCGCCATCACGTCCCGATTTAGAACCTAATATACCTAATTCTTTTTTATAACCTTCAAAAAAAGTTAAAGTAAAATAGTCAGAAGCATCGACAAACTCTCTTGTATAACGTTGAGGTCGAATATAAACAGTTACGACATTTTTATTCCAAATAACTCCAATCCCGCCCCAGGAAGCAGTCATCGTATTGATTTTATTTTCTTTTAAAGCACTAATTAAAAGCCAGTCTTTCCCAATCGTTTTAAATGGATTTAAAACGATTTCATTAATATCAATTTTTTTAAAACTCATTTTAATCATCCTTTCTTAGTTTACCAAATAAATCGATTCCTTTTTTAGCTGTCATAAGATTTGGCACTCGATAAGTCCAGTTTATATCATTAACTTCACCAGGAACATTAAAGCGCTGGTCATTGTCAACACCAAGCAGGTCCCAAATCGGAATAATTACATCACTAGCCTTTGAATGTAAGCAGTAATCTAAAATTGCTAGATTTAAAGGCAGTTTATCGCCTACAGTTTCTACAATTTTATCACAACTTTGCTGGTCTAGATTATCGATCCAGCCTTTGATTGTTTCATTATCGTGAGTCCCTGAATAAAAATAACTATTATTGTCAACTTTATCAAAGCCCTCATCAAGCATAAATTGAAACACTTTCATCCCTTTTAAGTGATAATGATCTTTTAATTCAATTACTTCTGGTCTTAAATATCCTAAATCTTCAGCAACTAATTCAATATCTCCTAATTTTGCATAAAGACAATCAAACAATTCATAACCTGGAGCATATTTCCAGCAGCCATCAATAGCACTAGTAGAAGCTGCCGGAATATCCCAATAAGAGTCAAATGCTCTAAAATGGTCAATTCTGGTAATATCAAAAATCTTACATGCCCAGCCGATTCGGTCAACCCAAAACTTAAATTCATTATTTTGTAAATGTTCCCAATTATAAATTGGATTCCCCCAATATTGACCTGTAGCACTAAAATAATCTGGCGGTACTCCGGCCACATCTGTAGGATAGCCGTTAGAATCCAACATAAACGATTCGTTATCTAGCCAAACTTCTACAGAGCCATGATCCACATAAAATGGCATATCACCAATTATCTTGATACCATGTTCATTGGCATATTTTTTTAAAGTAAACCATTGTAAATAGAAAATGTATTGAACAAATTGATAATACCCAATTTCAGCTTGATATTTACTCAAATCAACTTGATGAAACTTAGGATACTGTTTAAATCCCTGGGGCCATGAAGCCCAATCGTATGAATCATTGATATTGGCAAAAGTACAATATAATGCATAATCATATACCCAAGGACATTTTTTTAAAAAAAGATCATATTCATCATTACTTCTAAAATTTTTATATGCTTTTAATAAATATTTATGCTTAAACGCTCTAATTTTATCATAATAAACTATCTTTGCATCAGCATTAAATTCCGGGACCTTATCTAACAGTCCCATTTCTACTAACTGTTCTAAATCAATATATATTTCATCCCCAGCAAACGTACTTACTCCACGATATGGAGAATTAGCTTGAGTTGAAGGATGAAATGGTAAAATTTGTAAATAATTTGCGCCATTATTTGCTAGAGCGTCAATAACTGCATAAGCATTTTTGCCTAAATCACCAATCCCATGATTTGATGGAAAACTAGATAAAGGGAATAAAACTCCACAATTCATCTTAATATCCTAAATCCTGGTTAACAACGACTATTTTAATTCGATCGATGTTACCTTGATATCCTAATTTAACATAACTGCTGCAAATACGTTCTGGCGATAAACAATCCATACATACTCCCGTTTTAGTACATGGTGTCTTTTTATTTAAGCGTACAGCATTAGCTGGAGCGCTAATTGTTTTAATGTGATTAATGGCTTCAGTTTCATTTTCAAAAATTTTATTTTTTCCTGCAATTACAATAACTTCCTTAGGTCCATAGATCATCGCGGCTACTCGATTACCATTTCCATCCACATTATATAAACAACCATCAGTTGTCAAAGCATTAGTGCTGGTAATAAAAATATCACTAGTAAAAGCTTTTCTAAATACTTCTTGCATCTGCTTTCTTGACAATCCTTCTTCATAGCGATCATATAAAATCACATCACTTTGTCTAATTAAATCAATGACTCCAGTTTCAAATAAAGTCATCGATCCCCCCAATGCAATTGTTTTTTGGTTACATAAATATCTTTTTAAATAATTATGTAATTGTTCAAAATTATCTACAAATGTTATTTGCATATTATTTTGATTAAAAGCTTTGATCATTCTATCTTCTCTAATCTTAATAATTTCCTTCAAATTCTCATCCATAATTGTAAGTCCTTTCAAAAATATCCACGAATATTATATTATTTGTTGACTAAGAAATCAATAAAGCAAAATGATAAACTATAAATGCTACAACGTATGCTACACCGGTTTGATACAGTACTGTTAAAATTGCCTGAAGCCATGAACCTAGTTCTCTTTTTGTTGCAGCAAAGGCGGCAACACAGGGCATATATAAAACCGTAAAGGTTAAAAAGGCAAAGGCACTTGCTGGTGTAAGTAAGCCGTTTAAAGCATGATATAAAGCATCAGGAGTACTTGAATTAGTTAATACTGATAATGTTGAAACAACAGATTCTTTAGCTGTGATTCCCGTAATCAATGCGGTTGATAAACGCCAGTTAGAAAAACCTAATGGAGCAAAAATAAATGATAGTTTATTTCCAATAAAAGCTAAAATACTTTTTGAACTGTCACTGACCATTTCAAATTTAAAATTAAAACTTTGTAAAAACCAAATCAATAAAGAAGCAATAAAAATAATTGTAAAAGCTTTTTTTAGAAAATCCTTTGCCTTTTCCCACATATGCATAATTACATTTTTGGCAGTAGGAATTCGATAACTTGGCAGTTCCATTACAAAAGGAATTGGATCGCCTGGAAAAATCGTTGCTTTTAACAATAATGCGGAAAAAATAGCCACTAAAATGCCAATACAATAAATTGTAATCATTACAAATGGCGCTTTAGTACTAAAAAAAGCCGCAATGATCATGCCATAAATTGGCAATTTAGCACTACATGACATAAATGGTGTCACAACTATTGTCATTTTACGATCACGAATAGATGATAAAGTTCTTGTTGCCATGATTGCTGGAACTGAACAACCAAATCCAATTAGCATTGGAACAAATGATTTTCCTGATAATCCAATTTTTCTTAATAATTTATCCATAACAAAAGCAACTCGTGCCATATAACCACTATCTTCAAGCATAGATAAAAAGAAGAATAAAACAACGATCAATGGTAAAAATGATAAGACACTGCCGACTCCGGCAATTACGCCATCTTCTAATAAAGAAATCAACCAAGGAGCAACTTGATGATTTGTTAAGAATGTTATTAATGTATCCCCAACAAAATTAACGCCTAGCTCCATCAAAGATTGTAATGGTGCTCCAATTACATTGAATGTCAAAAAGAAAATTAATAACATTATAATAATAAAAATTGGTATTCCCAAATACTTATGTGTCAAGATTGCATCAATTTTTTCAGAACGTATTTGTCCTGTGGTTTCTTGTTGCTTAAAGACTGTTTTACTAGTAATATCTTCAATGATTTGATAGCGCATTTCTACTAATGCAGCATCTTTATCAAGACCTTCTTTTTCTTCCATATCTTTAATAATGTGTTCAATAATATGCAGCTGTTGTGAATCTAATTTTAATTGTTTGATTATTTCTTGATCACCTTCTATTACTTTGGTAACTGCGAAGCGTTTAGGAAGATTAGCTTTTATCGCATTTTCTTCAATTAAATGATTGATTGAATGAATTGCTTTATGAATCTCACCACTACATAAATCTAAATGGGAACAGTTATTTTCTTTCAATATCGATTCAACTGCTTCAATCAATTCTTCGATTCCCTCATTTTTACTAGCCGAAATAGGAACTACCCTTAATCCTAAAGCAGTTTGCAAGCCATCAACATCAATACAGTTACCACTACTAATAACTTCATCCATCATATTTAAAGCTAAAACCATCGGAATATTCAATTCCAGTAATTGCATTGTTAAATATAAATTTCTTTCAATACTAGTTGCATCAATAATGTTGATAATCATCGATGGCTTTTCTTTGATTAAAAAATCAGTAGAAACAATTTCTTCCATCGTATATGGTGTTAGTGAATAAATACCTGGAAGATCGACTAATTTAATCGTGGGGTGTTTTTTTATTGAGCCGGATTTTTGCTCAACTGTAACTCCAGGAAAATTACCCACATGCTGATTAGAACCTGTTAAAGCATTAAAGAGTGTTGTTTTTCCACAATTTTGATTTCCAATCAAAGCAATTGTTTTAGTTATCATTATCAATCACCTCAACTTCTATCATTGATGCATCATCTTTTCTAATCGTTAAAACATAACTGCGCAAATATAATTCAATTGGATCTTTCATAGGCGCAACCTTACGAACTTTAACTACTGTTTTAGGAGTTAAACCCATTTCTAGTAAACGTCGTCGTAATAGTCCTTCTCCATGAACAACAGTAATTTTACCACTCATTCCTGGTGTTAATTTATCTAATGTCATGATATCCCTCCTCGTATTTAAATTACCTGATACATATATATTACAACTAAACTATTATTTAACATCAAACATAATAAATATTAAAAAAGTCACAAGATATTCACAAATTGTGACTTTCTATTCATCTCTTACTTTAATATTTATAGTTTTAATAGATAAGATATATATTATGATAATTTTTGCATAATTAATTTATCGATTAAATTATACACTATATTATAAAATTTTTATAGTCTCCAAATTTTTAATTCTTTTATTTAATAATAACTGCTATTATTTACATCATCAATTAATAATGTTAGAATGAGTCAAAAAGTTGGAGGCTCGAAATGAAAAAATTATTAGTTGTAATTGATTATCAAAATGATTTTGTAAATGGTAGTTTAGGATTTGAAAAAGCTGCTGCACTAGAAGAATATTTGGTTGGTTTAATCAATAAATATCATCATAACAATGATGATGTTATTTTCACATATGATACACATCAAGAAAATTATTTAGAAACTCAAGAAGGTAAAAACTTACCAATAACTCATTGTATTGAAAATAGTAAAGGCTGGCAGCTGTATGGTAAAGTAAATGAACTTGCTGTAAATGATAAAAAAATTTTAAAAGAGACTTTTGGATCATTAGAGTTAGGTAATTATTTAAAAGACAAAGACTATGAAGAAATTACTCTAGTTGGTATTGTTTCTAATATCTGTGTTATTTCTAATGCCATAATTATTAAAGCAGCTCTACCAGAGACTACAATAATTATTGATCCAAAAGGAATTGCCAGTAATGATCCTGTCTTAGAGCAAAAAGCACTTGATATAATGAAAAACTTACATATAAAAATAAAGGATGGCATTTAAGGGTTCTTACTTGATAATGGACAATTAAAAACGAATAACTAAATAAATTTTGGGTTTTTATAAGACCCTCTTTTTTATATCTTAGATGAATTTGGTTCACTTCATAATAGTTCAATTAGCATAATTAAGATATCAACGAAATTAAAAATTGTTTCATTTTGCCAATATAAACATAAATTAATATACTCACTAAATTCTATTTATTATTTTTTAAACATTTCTATAAACTGACAGTTACCACTTTCCTTTCCTTATTCTCCCGCCAATCAAAATTATAGTAAATACGATAACAAAAAATATTCCAGAGATCCAAACGGGAGAAAGTACCCATATCCACGACCAGTCAATTAGTCCTATTGATTTCAAAACAATAAATATAAGAGTTAAGGTAGAGGTGATCCCCATACCACCAGTTTGAACTTTTTTATCCATTATCATCACTCCTTGTATAAACTAGAATTTTAAAAGCTGTTACATACTAACTATTTTTTTAATAGTATTTGCTGTTCGTATCGTCAATTTATTGCTAATGTTTGCATTTGCTGTTTTAGACCACCAGTTTGTTTTCTGATAATCTTTGCGATTAAAAGACCAAAATATCACTTCTTTGTAATTTTCTATCTTCTCTAATTCTTTCTTGGGTTCACCAATCTCATTATATACATCAGAAAATTTTACTGGTGGCATAATAAAAATCAGATTATCATAAATTTCTTTGTTGTCATCATCCCACCATTCAGGTGCGTTATGTAGAATATCAATAATAACATCTTTTGAAATAACAAAAACTGGAATATTTAAAGTAAACTGCGTTTTAATCATTTTTTCAATTTGATTTGTAATATTCTTTAGATCATCTTCATCACTAGAAAAAACTACATTGCCACTGTTTAAATAAGTCTTTACTTCTTGAAACTCAAGGTTTTCAAAACCTTTCTTTAATTCTGCCATAGAAATTTTATTTTTCCCGCTTATATTGATACCTCTTAATAAGGCAACATACTTTTTCACACTTTTAACCACCTTTAATAATTTGATTTTATCGAGTTAAGCAATAAACCATTATTGCTTGTTGAACCTCCAGCAAATATTTCTTAAATTCATATCCACCAAAAAATTCTGATTCAATCACTTCTTCAGAAACTTCTTCTCCACGATAAAATGGCGGACACGGATTTAGAATCACATTATCATTTGCCATTTTCATTACATCAGTCGTAACATGACAATCTTTGAAATCTTCAAAAGCACATGCAGGTAAAGAGTCAGTACATACAATATCTTTGCCTATCACTGCATCATGAATATTATTATAGATCGTTAAACCATCAATTTCATAACCGCTGCCACAACATTGTTCTAAACTAAACCCCATGACCTCAGAAGCCTCTTTCCATGCCAATCCTATATTCCCGCATTCTCCAACAAATAAGAATTTATCTTTTATAAAATTCTTTCGTATCTTAGACAAAGTATACATATCTGCTAAAACCTCACAGGGATGATTTACATCTGTCATAGCATTGATAACAGGTATTCTTAAACAATCAGACATTTGTTCCAATAAATGAATATCTTTATGCCGCACAATAACCAAATCGGCCCAGTTATTTAAGTATCCACACACATCTCTTATATCTTCTTTTTTGTCTAAAGTTTCCATTGGAAAAAGAATTGACTGTCCGCCTAATAAATAGATTCCTTTTTCAAATGTTACTCTTGTCCTGATACTAGAATCAGGACAAAATAATAGTACGCTTTTTCTTTTAAGTAAGCTTTGGTATTTTCCTTCTCTAATTTCATCTGTCAATGCAAATATATTATAAATATCGCCTGCATCATAATCTGTCAATCTAATTAAACTTTTCAAAATACTTACCTCCATAAAAATCTATCTTGTCAGCCCGATTTAATTTTAGGCTCTTTACAAACATCATACAAAACATTTTTGAAAAGCGGCATCATATCTTATTCATTAAGTTGATATTCTTGAATTAATTCATCTTGCATAGTATCAATTCTATAAACATGGTTAAACATACTAACATTTCTTTGATATTTAAAAATATTAAGTATTTAATATAAACTTTTCTATTTGTTTTATCAATATCAAATTCAATATCTGTCTATGATTCTATTATACTACGCAGTAAAGACAAATTCTAGCAACTGAAATTATAGTATTTGCTATCATTTTTAACATGATTCAAGAATATAAATCAAAATTATTCACTTCATTTTTTCCAATCTATAAACAATTGTTTGCTAGGAATATTTCCAATAATATCACTTTGATGACGTGAGCAGTTATACTCTGAATCAAAAAATTCTATAATCTTTAAATTACAACAGCTGACTTGATATTGAGTATAAAATCCTGTATCATATAATTTATATCATCAGTATCAACTGACGATTGAAAAGGGACAGTGTTAGAGGGTGAGAAGCTTTAACGGGCTGTTTCTTTTCTTTTTCCTTTCATAATATTGATTGATAGATATCATACACTATTCTGCAAATAAAAAACAGATTAAGATTGATGCAGTGCAGTTTGAAACGGCATCTTTCTTAATCTGTTTGTTTTTTTTTATTTGCAGTTTTTGTATTATTTTTTTGTAGAGAATTTGCGGTTTAACAGTGGGACAAATTATAGCCAATTTTACCATCGATTATTACTATTATGACATCAACTTAAAAAAGCAGAAATTAATTATGATGATTTTATCTAAATTAAATAGTTAGTCAATCAGCAATTGGTAGATAGCGAAAAACATTGTCTAGCGTGTGCGCTGGCAGTATCGTACATAACTATCTTTCTCAAAGATTGAAGAAATTCCCTCTCACTTTTTAGATAGAGCTACCCACCGTTCTATAAAGCATTCGTTGTTCTTGAACAACAAGAACAACAGAAAGTATCAATGCTAATGCGTCACTAACAGGTTGAGCAGCAAAAATACCATTAATACCCCAAAACCTAGGAAAAACATAGATAAGTGGTATCAAGAACAATATCTGTCTTAAAAATGTTATCACGATTGAGGGCATTGGTTTTGCAAGCGACTGAAAGAATGTTGTTACAAGCATTACAAACCCTAAAATAGGTGTAATACAAAAATTTGTTCTTAGTCCAATAATACCAAGTTCTAACATTTCTTCAGAAGCACCAAAAGCTAACAGAATCGTTTTTGGAAAAAACATGACAATGAGCCAAATAATACAAGTAACACCAACAGAAAAAGCAGAGGCCTGATACAAGGTAGACATAACTCTCTTGTAATTTCCGGCGCCAAAGTTATTGCCAACAATAGGCTGAATTCCCTGGCTGATACCACTTGCAGGCATAATTACAAAGGTCATAATACTTGCAACAACAGCATATACACTAATAGCTGTATCGCCACCATACTTACCTAATTGACTGTTATAAACAAGACTAATTAATCCCATAGCCATTTGTGCGAGCCAGAAAGCGAAACCACAAGAGATGATTTTTTTAGAAAGTTCAAAATCAAAAGAAAATGTTTCTCTTTTTATCTCTACTTTTGTGTATCCTTTCAAAATGATATATACACCAAACAACGTGGAAATGATTTGTCCTATTACAGTCGCCCAAGCTGCACCTATAACGTTCCAGTCTAAAACCGCCACAAATACAGCATCAAGAATAATATTTGTTACTGCGCCAATACCTGTAACGCACATACCTAAAACAGGTTTTCCAGAAACACGAACAAAATCACAAAAAACTTGTGTAAGACCTTGAAACAAACAGCCTAATGCAACAATCCGATAATATTCAGCTGCATATACATATGCTGTTTCTGTTACTCCAAATACTTTAAGAATAAGATCTTCAAAGATAAGTAAAAGTACAGATAAGAAAATTTCAAAAATAGCGACTAAAATCAACGCATTTCCAAAGGAACGATTCATATCTTTTTGTTTGCCTTTTCCAGCAAATAAGCTGAATAAAGACGAACCGCCTGCGCTGCAAGTAAGCCCAAAAGCCATCATCATATAAGAAAGCGGAAAGCAGATCGATAATCCAGCCAATGCAGAAGTACCATTAAAGTTTCCTATAAAAATACGGTCAACGATGTTATAAATTGCTGTAATCAGAAGCGAAATTGCTGCTGGAATAGAATACTTCAAAATCATAGGGAACAATTTCCCTGTCAAAAAATTATTTATTTCATTCATAATTATATACCTTTCATTTAAGTTAGTTTCCTAAGTATTAAACTAAAAATTTTGGATAACATATCTAAAATTTTTATTCAGACAGGTTATCCATCATTTTCTCAATTACTTTGAAAAAGACCTGTAAATCTGTCTCGGAAATGTCCTTTACAAGGGTTTCTTCCAATGCAGTCAAGTCATCTACAACCTGCTGCTTGTATAATAAAGCTTTATCTGTCAAAACAATCTTTTTCAATCGATTATCATAAGGAACCGGTTCACGAACAATCAACCCATTTTTTTCCATTTGCTTTAATAATTCAGTAGCAGTAGATGGGCGGATACTGTATTCTTCCTCGATATCCTTTTGAAATATATCATCTGTCTGTGCGAGTAAAAAGTGAAGTGTTCTTCCCTGTGAACCACTAAAATCTTTTCGAGAAGAAAGCATATCCAATTTTCTACGTAATTTGTTAGATAGCTTACTTACATATCTTGCTGCACTTTGTGTAAGAGAAATCATAGCGTCCTCCTTGCTTAGCTTCCTAAGTAATTCTACCTTGCTTTTTTTGTTTGTCAATATCTGATGAACTGCAAAAGCAGTTAAAAGAACATATAGGCAAGTAAACTATTTTATTATGAAGGTTATTCACATTTGACATAAATTTTTTTAATTTTAGACAAGTTGATTTTTTCTATCATTAAATAGTCTTTTCCTTTGTAGTAGCTAGAAAAAGATGACAAAAAGAATTATGCCTTATTCATCTTTCTTTGCACCATGTATGACAGCAGTCTATTTCAAGCAAGTACCACCAATAAAATAGTCATTTTATTAGACCACTTATGCATAAATTTTTTCTGTTTACAATTATCCTTTACCCTTATATTTATTCATAACAAGAATAATATTGCATAAAATCGTATATAACTATTAATAAAAATATTTTTTCCAATTACTTTTACATAAAATAAAGCAACAAGATATATCTTTATTTACAATAAAACACTTTTTTTCATAAAAATCATATCTTATCTGCATTTCTTAGATAAATTCTATCTTGTAACAAGACTCAAATAAGAGTATACTTATAGGTAAATCAAGGGGGTATTTTAACAATGGAAATTAAGATTGAAAGAGCTCAAACTCTAAAAGAAAAACCAGATCAAAATAATTTAGGTTTTGGTAATTATTTTACTGATCACATGTTTGTCATGGATTATACTGAAGGTAAAGGATGGCATGATGCAAGAATCGTTCCTTATGGACCTATTGCTATGGATCCTGCTACTATGGTATTACACTATGCGCAAGAAACATTTGAAGGATTAAAAGCATATCGTGATCCTCAAGGAAATATTACATTATTTAGACCAGAAATGAATGCTCGTAGAATGATTAATTCAAACAAACGTATTTGTATGGCAGAATTACCAGAAGAAATGTTTGTTGAAGCAGTTGAAGCAATCGTCAAATATGAGCAAGACTGGATTCCTACGGCTAAAGATACATCATTATATATTCGACCATTCATGTTTGCTAGTGAAGCTGGAGTTGGGGTTCATCCTGCTAAAACTTATAAATTTGTAATTATTTTATCACCTGTAGGAAATTATTATCCTGAAGGTGTCAATCCTGTAAAAATTTGGGTTGAAGATGAATATGTACGTGCTGTCAAAGGTGGAACTGGGTTTACTAAATGTGGTGGAAATTATGCTGCTAGTATCGCTGCCCAAGTAAAAGCTGAAGCACATGGTTATACTCAAGTTTTATGGCTTGATGGTGTTCATCGTAAATATGTTGAAGAAGTGGGAACTATGAATGTAATGTTTTTAATCGATAACACTATCGTTACAGCTCCTCTTGAAGGATCAGTATTGCCTGGAGTTACTCGTGATTCAATTATTCATATTCTTAAAGATTGGGGATATAAAGTTGAAGAACGTGAACTTAGTATTGATGAATTAATGGAAGCTGGACGTAATGGAAAATTAACTGAAGCATTTGGTACAGGTACAGCAGCTGTTATTTCACCAGTTGGTCAGCTTTATTATAAAGGCGAAGAAGTAGTTATCAATAATTTTAAAACTGGCGAATTAACACAAAAACTTTATGATACTTTAACAGGAATTCAATGGGGTCGTTTAGAAGATAAATATGGTTGGGTTCGTCATATTAAATAATTAAGATATTATATACAGATCAGTTAAACTGATCTGTTTTTTTATAAAGTTTATGAGCTTATACTGATTCATATAGTAAAACCACAGATTTTATCTGTGGTTTTATCAAAAATTTAGCTTTACTTACGCAACTAACATAGTTATTTACTTTCACTAATTTCATCAAGATAGCTTGATAAAATTAATATTACTGCTGCATTCTATAACCCAAAACACAAACAAGCTTTAAATACTTTTACATAAACAACTTATTTCTTAATGATAAAAGGAGGTATCATTTTATTTTCGTTTATCGATTGGGATATATTCATATGTTTCACCAACATATTTAGCAGCTGGACGAATAATACGACCAGAATATAATTTATTTTCAATATTATGTGCCAGCCATCCTACTGCTCGACCTACCACAAACATTAAAGTATATAATTCGGTAGGAATACATAACATATCATAAATTAAGCCACTATAAAAATCAACATTAGCACATACCGTAATTCCTTTACGTTTTTTTATTGCAGCGATTGCTAACTGTTCAAAACGATAGTAAAAATTAAATTCATTTTCACGTCCTTTTTCTAATGACAATTCTTTACACTGTTGTCTTAAAATAACACAGCGTGGGTCGCTAAGTGTATAAACAGCATGACCAATACCATAAATCAAACCACTATTATCATTAAAGTTTTTATCTAAGATTCTTTCAATAATCATTTCGATTTGTTTATCACTAGCTTCTAATCCTATTTCATCAATAACTAATTTCATTTGTTTCATAACTGCTAAATTAGCACCACCATGCTTAGGACCTTTTAATGAACCTATTGCTCCAGCAAAACTTGAATATATATCAGTTCCTGTAGAACTGATTACTACATTAGTAAATGTTGAGTTATTTCCACCCCCATGATCAGCATGTAAGACAAGACACATATCAAGAACTTCAGCTTCTTTAGGTGTAAAATGTTTATGATCTCTTAAAAGATACAAAATATTTTCGGCAATTGATAAATCAGGTCTAATTTGATGAATGTATAAACTTTCTTTATCAAAATAATGCACCTTGCTACGATATGCATAGCAAACAATAGAAGGAATTTTAGCAATCAAATTTAATCCTTTATACATTGTTGATGAAGCACTAATATTATCAGGATCATCATCATATGAATAAAGCATCAAAACTTCCTGCTGTAATTTATTCATTAGATTTTTAGAAGGGAATCCCAAAATTTTTGATTCCAGATAATGTGGCGGTAATTCATAGCGATCTGATAATTCTTTTTTAAAATTTTCTAATTCTTCGACCGTTGGTAAATAACCAAACAAGATCAAAAAACATGTTTCTTCAAATAAAAATCTTTGATGCGGCTCCCTTTTATTAATAATATCAGAAACATTGATACCCCGATAATAAAGCTCGCCCTCACAATCGACCTTTTTATTTTCAACCCTTTTATAACCAACGACATCAGCAATTTTAGTTAATCCAACTAATACTCCTGTACCATCTTCATTTCTTAACCCTTTTTTTACATCATATTTTGAATATAATTCATTATCGATTTTATTGTTACTTTCTCTTGCTTTTTCAATAAAACCGTCTATAAATCTACTCATATAAGCACCCCCTAAAATTAATTAATTTCTATTATAGCATCATTCAATAAAATTGTATACAATTTATAATAAAGATTGTATACAAAATATCTTAAATCTCTTAAACATTCTTAAGCAAAATTAATTGTTTAATCACCATAATTAAGTTAAAATGAGTTGTAAAGGTGGTTGATATTATGAAGATAAATAATCAAAATTATCCTGGTTTAACTAGTCTTCAAGTTAAACAAAGAATTGATGAAGGTAAAATTAATCATATAAACAACAAAATTACTAAATCATATAAAGAAATTTTTCTCAATAATACTATTACTTTTTTTAATATTTTAAATGCAGCTTTATTAGGTTTAGTTCTCTTTGTTGAATCTTATAAAAATACTCTCTTTATTTTAGTTATAATCACTAATACAATTGCAGGTATCTATCAAGAAGTTAAAGCAAAAAGAACATTAGATCGTCTATCAATCATAACAACAGCAAAAGTTGAAGTAATTCGCGATGATCATCTAAAAGAAATTTCGATTGATGAAATTGTTTTAGATGATTATCTAGTTTTAACTACTGGTATGCAGATTCCCACAGATAGTATTCTTGTAGATGGTCAAATGGAGACAAATGAAGCTCTTTTAACCGGGGAATCAGATCCTGTTTTAAAACAAAATGGCGATCAACTTTATTCTGGAAGTTTTATTACCTCAGGAAAAGGAATATGCAAAGTTATTCATGTTGGTGATGATAATTATATGAATAAAATCACTAATGAAGCGAAACGTTTGAAAAAGCATAATTCGCAATTGAATCAGTGTTTAAACACCATTTTGAAATATGTAAGTATCTTTATTTTGCCAATTGGCGGATTATTGTTTTTAAAACAACTTATATATAGTGAACAAGGCTTTAATGATGCCATTGTAAGTACTGTTGCCGCGGTTTTAGGAATGATTCCCGAAGGCCTTGTATTATTGACCAGTGCGGCATTGACACTTAGTGTTTTAAGGCTAGCTAAACAAAAGACTTTAGTTCAAGAATTGTTCTGCATTGAAACATTAGCACGGGTAGATGTCTTATGCCTTGATAAAACAGGGACAATTACCGAAGGAACAATGAAAGTTGAGTTTGATATTAAAACATGTAATCTTGATTTTCAAGAAATTATGGGAAATTTAATGCATACATTGACTGATGTTAATGTAACAGCTCAAGCCTTAAAAGAACATTATCCCTGCAAAACTAACTTTAAACCCTGTCATGTTATTCCTTTTAGTTCTGATCGTAAATATAGTGGAACTTCTTTTTATGACCATGGTACATATTATCTTGGAGCTTATCAATTTCTTTTTCCGCAAGGAGATGAGGATCTAGAAGAACTTTGCTTTGATTACACAAGTAAAGGCTATCGTATTTTAGTATTAGCTCATACAAATAAAATCATCAACAATGAAAATTTGCCGTCTGATTTAAAACCATGTGGAGTAATTGTTTTAAGCGATGTCATAAGAGATGATGCTAAAGAAACTTTGCGCTATTTTGAATCACAAGGCGTTGATTTGAAAATCATTTCTGGTGATGATCCAATAACTGTCTCTGCCATCGCTAAAAGAGCCGGTTTAAAAAGCAGGCATTATATAGATGCAACAAAATTGACAACAGCAAAAGATATTCAAAAAGCAGTTAAAAATTATTCTGTTTTCGGTCGGGTCACCCCACAACAAAAAAAAGAGATGGTCTTAGCTTTAAAGCAACTAGGTCATACTGTAGCTATGACTGGTGATGGTGTCAATGATGTCTTAGCTTTTAAAGAAGCTGATTGTTCGATAGCTATGGCTTCAGGAAGTGATGCCGCAAAAAATACAGCTAACTTAGTTTTATTAAATAATAATTTTAATGCTATGCCTTATATTGTTGATGAAGGGCGTCGCGTTATCAATAATATTACAATGTCGGCATCAATGTTTTTAATTAAAACAATCTTTTCAGTCTTAATTTCAATTTCAACGATTTTCTTTGGTCAAGCCTATCCTTTTGAACCAATTCAATTATCTTTGATCAGTGCCTGTTGTGTGGGAATTCCTACCTTCTTTTTAACATACGAAGCAAATTTTGCACATGTAAAAGGCAACTTTTTTAAAAATGTTTTAGAAAAATCATTTCCTTCAGCTTTTACGATTGCTTTAGGAACTACTTTGATAACTAATATCGGTCTTTATTTAGGCTATGATCCTAATATGCTGTCTACTGTTTGTATTTTATTTACTGGTTGTAATTATACGATTGCTTTATTACGAATTTATAGTCCTTTGACCCGTTATCGAAAAATTATTATCTATACAACCCAAATGGCTTATTATATTTCGATGATCATTGGCCAGTCTATATTAGATTTGACGGGGCTAGATTTTAATTGGCTGATGGTTTTATTAGCATTAATTGCCTTTTCTCCTTTATTAGTTGATTTCTCTGGCTATTTATTTAGATTATTAGAACAATTATTTAATAAATATAAAAAAAATAAAATTAAACTATAAATTCAAATAATGTATTATTGGAAAAGATACAAGAAAATTGCTAAAATATAATAAAGGAGAAGGAATGAATATGTATGAAAAAATTAAATCTTTAGCAAAAGAATATTTTCCTGAAACAGTTCAAACAAGACGTGATTTTCATAAATATGCAGAAAGAGGCTGGTTAGAAATGCGAACTGCCTCAATCGTAGCTAGAAAACTAAATAATTTGGGTTATCAAGTATTGGTAGGAAAAGAATTGATGTGTGAAACGACAAGAATGGGGCTGCCAAGTAAACGTGTATTAACACTCAATTATAAACGGGCTATCTTACAAGGAGCTGACCCCTACTATTTAGAAAAAGTGAAAGATGGCTTTACAGCAGTAGCGGGAATTATAAAAAATGGTGATGGTCCAGTTGTAGCTATCAGATTTGATATGGATGCCTTGAGTATTATGGAGGATGATTCTGCTGATCATAATCCTGGTAAATTTGGCTTTATTTCATGTAATCCTGGAGCTATGCATGCTTGTGGTCATGATGGACATACAGCTATGGGATTAACTGTCGCTAAAATTTTAAGTGACATCAAAGAACATCTTCATGGAACCCTAAAACTTATTTTCCAGCCGGCTGAAGAAGGTGTAAGAGGTGCCAAAAGTATTGCAACAAGCGGTTTTTTAGATGATGTTGATTACATTTTTGCAGGACATATTTGGCAACAGGCACCAGGAGAAGATTATGATATTTATTTAGGGATGGATGAAACTTTTGCCACAACGAAATTAGATGTAATCTATCACGGAGTTTCTTCTCATGCCGCTGGTATGCCTCAATTTGGAAAAAATGCCCTTCTTTCAGCTGCTTCATGTATCTTGAATCTTCACTCAATTCCGCGTAATAGCGACGGCTGTACAAGAATCAACGTAGGAACGATCAACGCCGGAACAGGGCGTAATGTTGTTCCCGAAACAGCAAAGTTAGAAATAGAAGTACGTGGAGCAACTACAGAATTAAACAATTATATGGAAGTATATGCTACTGATGTAATCCGCGGAGCTGCTTTGATGCATGATACTATTGTTGAAATCAATAAAATGGGGAAAGCTTATTCACTTGAATGTGATAAAAAAATGATGGATATAATTCGCCATGTCTGTGATGATCATTTAAAAAATATTAAAGTTGCTCCAAAATATTTAAGTCCTTTAGATGGTAGTGATGATTTTTCTTATATGATGGCTACTGTTCAAGCCCACGGAGGAATTGCTACCTATATGAAATTAACTACTGATCTAGCAGCTTCACCACATAATTGTGCCTATGATTTTGATGAAAATGTTCTTTTGACAGGAACTACAGTTTACAGTAGTGTAGCATATTATTTATTAAATAAAATTCATAAATAAAAACAGCAAAAGAGCTGCTTTTATTTTAAATTAGTCCACCATTTACTTTGATAAAGATCATGGCCATACGTAATGGTTTCGCCAATTTTAGGAACGATCCACTTGATATTTTCTTTATCCGCTTTGTTCGTAAATCTTTCTACTGGATCATCCCAAGGATGCTCGGCTAAACTAAAGGTTCCCCAATGAATCGGCATGATCATCTTAGCTTTTAAGATCATCCCAGCTTTTACCGATTCTTCAGGTGTCATATGTGTAGCTCGCCATTTTTCATTATACTGTCCCGCTTCTAAAACGGCTAAATCAAATTCACCGTATTTCTTGGATATTTCTTCAAAATGACTATCAAATCCAGTATCGCCACTTTCGAATATTTTATGATATTCATCAATAAATACCCAGGAAGACCATAATGTTTTATAACTGTCATTAATAAAATTTCTAAAAGAACTATGTCTAGCTGGCGTACAAGCTACTAATAATCCATTTATTCTTATTTCTTCCCACCAGGCTAAACTGATAATTTTTTCTTTCTTTATTTTCCATCTTTCTAAATGTTTTTCAATTCCTAAGGGAACAATATATCTTGTTACTTTTTTATCTATTTTTTTAATCGTTTTATAATCTAAGTGATCATAATGATCATGGGTTATAACTACAATATCGATCTTATCAAATTCATTGATTTTAATAGGTAAAGCACTAAATCGACGCATTGAGGGAAAAGGAAATGGTGAAGCATGATTGCTAAAAACTGGATCAATTAAAATATTCATCCCATGCATTTGAAAAAAGATAGAAGAGTGTCCTAGCCATGTGATAGTTAATATTTCATCATCAGGATTTTTTAGGATTTTTGGAGTTTTTGTGATAATTTTATCAATAGGAATATTATCTTTTATCGAAAGATAGTTATTTTTTTTAGCTTTAATATATATTCGTCGATACTTATTTTCATTATAAAATTTATGATGTTTAAAATTTTTAGCTCTTGAAGCATAATTTAAGCGATCTTTTTTTGATGGTCTTTTACCAAAAGGAACCCATAATTTTAAAAATAAGAAGATAATAGAAAATATTAATAGTATAAATTTCCATATTTTTTTATTCATTTTCTTTAACCTTTCTAACTAATATAGTTCATCCAAACGTCAGTATAAAATATATGTATCCATTTTTTCTAACAAACATTTTTTAACAATTTATTTGCTGTCTTAATCAACTAATCATAACTTATTTTAAAATTATTTAATTCTTTTTTATCTTCATCTATTAGAACTAATCCTTTTAGGACCTGATTTTGATTCACAAATAATAGAATATATTAAATTAACTTTTTCTAATCTCAATAATAAAAGATAATCGTACTTTCAAAAATCTTTTCAAACCCATAAGAATTTAACTTTAGCGATATTTCATACCCAAATAAATTATCTAATACTCTATAAATATTCGCGAAAATTACATAATACTATTTAACTCCATTGTAAAACAAGATAATTTATAAATCAATTATCTTTGCCTTTGAACCATCACATCTATATTAAAAAGGGATCCTCGATCCCTTATTCATTAGTCTTTTTAGTCTCAAAAAAATTCATAAAATCATCTACTGCATTATCAATTCCATTACCTAGTTTTGTTGTAAATTCATCAAAATCACCTTCGGCATCGCTGATAACATTATCAACTTCATCATCACTGGCATGATAAACTTTATTAGCATAATTTTTAGCTTTAATTCCTAGGTTTCGAATCGTATCATCTTCACCGACATCTCCATAATTTGCTGCCATTTCTAAATAACTGCCTTTTTCATATAATTTTTTTGCAACTTCTTTATCTTTTACATTATCAAGATTATTATTAATATAATTAACAGCATCAATTACATCATCTCGATTAACTTCATAATCATTACCAAATTGATTTTTGATCTGTGTATCAATCTCATCAAAATCATCATTATTTGTTGTTTCATTTGTTGAATTGTTAGCTTCATTTGTTTTGTCATCATCATTATTATTAGCACATCCAGCTAAAGTAAATAATAATGTTAAACAAAATAAATATTTTATTATTTTTTTCATAAGTATTCTCCTTTATAATTTTCTACTACTATTTTTAACCAATTTTATTTTTTTAAACAAAATAGAAAAAAATAATGTATAATATAGAAGGTGATTTTATGAAAGAAAAACAATTAGATGCTTTATTAGAAAATATTAATTACGAAATTTCATTATTAGCAAATATGAGTGCTTTTATTAAACAAGAATTTGAAGATGTTTCATGGGCTGGTTTTTATCTTAATCGAGATCAACAATTGATCTTAGGTCCTTTTCAAGGATTAACTGCTTGTACTATTATTCCCTATGATCGCGGTGTATGTGGTGCATGTGCCACAGAATTAAAGACTAAACGCATTGCTAATGTTCATGATTTTCCTAGTCATATAGCTTGTGATAGTGCCAGTAATAGTGAAATTGTTCTACCAATAATAATCGATCAAAATTTGTATGGTGTTTTAGATCTTGATTCAACGAGTTTTGACCGTTTCCAGGAAAGTGATCAAATAATTTTGGAAAAGTTAATAGTGATTTTGATCAAGCATTTAAAAAGAATCCAACTTTCTATTTAACAATTTTTTGGGATTTTGTTTTGCTAAAAAACTTAGGTCTATTTAGCCTAAGTTTTTTTAATATTAACTTTTTTTATCAAAGCGATTTTTACATGTAGGACAGGTTATCGTGATTTTTCCGCGTCCTTTAGGAACTCTGACTATCTGCTTACAGCTTGGACATAAATAATATTTATGTTCTTTATCTTGATGATTCTTTTTAATTACATTAAATCTTTTCTTGATCGGTTGAATCATTTTTAAATATTTTTCATTTTCTTCTCTTCGTTTATATATATTACGTGAATATGTTCTAAACAAATTACAAATTAGTAATAACCATACTACAGCTGAAAGAAATGAGCTTCTAATAAAAAACAAGTTTAAGCACATTATTACTACCGCTAGAACTAATAAAAAAACATTAAACTGATCAGAACCATATCTTCCTGCCATGAATCGATATAATGCATTTTGAAATTTATTCATATTAACCCTCTTTTCATATTTACTATAATTTAATAATATTAATAGATTATGAATTAAGATTTATTTTTCTTATATTCTTTGCGACTATTATTATTTTCTACTAATAGCACTTTAAAAAATTGAATTAAAGCATTTCGCGATTCACTATCCATATTTTTTAGTTCCTTCAAAGCAGCAATTAAATGTGTAAATGTTTTTTCTGAAAAATCATTTATCTTTTTTATTCCTGCAGCCTCGATAATACTAAAAAGACATTCAACAGCATTCTTTCGCGTTTCTTCATCCACTTTAACAAGCCAGGATTTAAATGCTGTATCCATTGCTTGACTCTCTGCATTAATAGCTTTGCTTTCAACAAAATGAATACCTTCGATCTGCCATGTAAAACCACTATGCTGCATTAATCCTTTTGCATCACTTTTAACAACGATCATTTCTTCAAGATATTCAAGCATTATCCCAAAAACACAGCCCTCAGGAACAAATTTTTTGATTTTTTTAGCTATCTTTTGATACTCCGGAATTTCCAAGATTTCTTGATTAAATCCTGGACCATCATTATTATAAATTTCAATGATTCTGTTTATTATTTTTTCACTGCTATTACATGCTGCATATACAGCCAGATTTCCACCTTTAGAATGTCCTCCTAAACGCATCTTCACACCAAAAAAATATTGGTTAAAATAATTCTTTATAGTATTTAAACCACTAGTTTGAAAACTACGATTTTTAAGTAAATAAAATAAACTCTTATTATATTTTTTTCTTGCAATGGCAGATAAATATTCTTTAGCTCTAATTTGTGAAGGAATCGGCATAGTATAAGTCATCATAAAATCTTCTTTCCATCCTAGAATCGTATCATCAGTTCCCCTAAATGCAACATATATACTACTATCTGGTAATTGAAAAGTTATTGCTGCAAATTGTTTAACAGCCTGATAATCTAATTCATTTAAATAATCAGATAATAAAATATTTTTATATCGTTTTGATTTAGCTGCGATTTTTAATAAAATGATAGCATCTTTAATAAAAGAAAATTCATCCATCAATTTATCAAGATCATTTAAATAAAAAAAATCATTTGCTACATCTTCTAAACTTCGACTTTCTTTTGATAAAAAAGTCGGTACTATTTTATCAAAATCAACATATGCCAGTTCACTTAAAATTAGTCCATCAATATCATTGAAAGGATCGATCTGTAAATCAAGATCACCACGCCATTTTATATAGTCAATTATATTTGCCATTATTTTCCCCTTTGCTTTGATCTATGATTATTTATTTAACTTATATGAATATTATAAACAAATTTATTAATAAATAACATTGATAATAAAAAGTATTTTAATGATTTTAAGAGTAATTAAGAAATTCTTTAGTTTTTTTATGATGAAATTTTAATATCTTAGTTATATTATAAATAGAAATTATTAAATATCTACTATAGGGGAAATAATGATGGAAAAAATAACCGGATTGACTAATGAAGAAGTTGATTTAAGAATTAAAGCAGGTAAAGTTAATATTGCACCTAAACCTGTTGTTAAAAGTAATTTACAAATTATCATAAGTCATATTTTTAATTTATTCAATGCTTATAATTTTATTATTGCTGTAGCTTTAATTGCAGTTAAAGCATATTCAAGCTTGTTTTTTGTTGTAATCGTTGTTTCTAATACTGTTATTAGAGCTAAACAAGAAATCAAATCAAAAAACATGGTTGCCAAATTAAATTTGATTGTCTCACCAAAAACAAAAGTAATTCGTGAAGAAAAAACAATTTCAATCAATAACGAAGAAATTGTTTTAGATGATATCGTTTATTTTGAAACTGGTAATCAAATCAGTGCTGATGCTAGAGTTGTTAAAAACAGTGTTGAAGTTGATGAATCACTATTAACTGGAGAAGCCGATCCTGTCACAAAAAATCCTGGAGATATGCTATTGTCGGGCAGCTTCATTTTAAGTGGCGCCTGCTTAGCAAAAGTAATTCATGTTGGCAAAGACAATTATGCTAGTAAAATCACCGATCAGGCAAGGACGCGAAAACCAGTTAACTCAGAATTATTAAATACATTCAACACAGTTACTCGCTATACTAGTTATTTAGTTTTACCATTAAGTATCTTGATGCTTTATCAAGCTTATATAATCCGTGATCAAAGTATTACAAGTACGATCGTTAATACAGCAACCGCCCTTTTAGGAATGCTGCCAAAAGGCCTAGTCTTACTTACTAGTGTCTCTTTAGTCGCCAGCGTTGTTAAATTGGGTAAGCAAAAAACGCTTGTTCAAGAGATGTTTAGTATTGAAACATTATCAAGAATAGATGTTTTATGTTTAGATAAAACTGGTACTCTTACTGAAGGAAAGATGGAAATTGAACAAGTTGTTGAACTTGATAATTCCTTTTTGTATGATCTAAATAAAATTATGAGTTCGTTTGTTGCTGGTTCATTAGATAATAATATAACTTTTAAGACTTTGAAGAATTATTTTAATGAACCGAGTACTTATAAAACATTAAATAGGATTGCCTTTTCTTCAGCTCGTAAATGGAGTGCTGTAGAATTAGAAACAATTGGAACAATTATTGTTGGGGCTCCAGAAATCATTAAACCTGAGTATCCTTTACCTCAAAAGATTACGGCAATGGCTAAAAGCGGTGCGCGAATTTTAATGATCGGTCATCATGAAAATATCGATACGCTTCAAGAAACGCTCAATAAAACAATTCCTTTAGGCTTGATCGTTATTAAAGATCCAATCCGAAAAGATGCAAAAGAAACATTAAAATTTTTTAGTGAAAATGATGTTGATATTAAAGTGATTTCCGGTGACAATCCCGCTACAGTAAGTGCCATTGCAAAACTTGCTGGTGTCAATAATGCTGATAAATATATTGATGCTTCATCAATTAAAACAGATCAAGAATTAGAAAATGCTATTTTAAACTATAATGTCATTGGTCGTGCTACGCCTTTTCAAAAGCATCAAATGATTCTTTGTTTACAAAAACATAAACAAAAAGTTGCTATGACAGGTGACGGCGTCAACGATGTTTTAGCTCTAAAAGATGCTGATGTATCAATTGCTATGGGATCAGGATCTGATATTGCAAGACAAGTTGCTCAATTTATCATTATTGATGGGAAGTTAGAAACATTAGTTGAAGTAGTTCGTGAAGGTCGTTTAGTTATCAACAATGTTACCCGTTCTGCTTCAATGTATTATTTAAAAACGATCTATACTATCTTACTTTCTATATTATCGATCATCCTAAATATTCCTTATCCTTTTATCCCTTTTCAAATGACCTTATTAGATATGTTTATTGAAGGTTTTCCATCATTTATGATCTTATTTGAACGAAATATTGAAAAACCAAAAGAATCGATTGGACATCATGCTTTGCGTTACTCACTACCTAACGCCCTAACAATCGTTTTAACTGTTGCGATAATAAAATTATTAGCACCCTTACTCCATTTATCACTACCGGAAGTATTTACAGTTTTATATTTTACAACGGCTTTTATTTCTATCCATATGATCTATAGAATTTACAGTCCTCTCAACTGGTATCGTGGTGGTGTACTAGTTATTGATATAATTGGCTTTATTTTATCTACGCCAATATTTTGGCCATTACTACAGATGCATAGTTTAAATTCAAAATTGATCAGTTATATTTTAATAACTATCATTGCTGCTATCCCTATTTTAATCATTCTTACTAAATTAGTTAGTATGTATTTAAATAAAATTCAAAATAATCTTAAATAAGCAGATCGTCATGATCTGCTTACAAATTTTTATCCAACCACTTCTTTATCACCATCATTCATAAAAGAATGCTCGCTATGTTTAGATATAGTTAATTTTGCATGTGTAGATCTCACAAAATTTTTTATAACTGAAAATGACTGCAAATTATCTTTTCCTCCATAAAGGATGTAGGTTAGACTATCCCACCTTACAATAGGATTATTTTTAACATACTGATAATAATCTCAAGTTAAGATATCTATTGGTGTAGAAATTTCTCTTTCAGTATTCAATATTTCTTCAGTAATATCAAACCATTTAAACATATTTTTGATAAGATATTCCATATCGACAATTAATACAATCTTTATATGCTTGCAAACTAAAATATGCACCCAAACTACAAGCATATAAAGAAACTGTTTTCCAATTAGCTAAAGCATATGCACTTATTTGCCTAAGATCAAAAACACCATTAAAAACATTACATCGATAATTTTCATCTTTTCGCTCTCCGTGTTCTGGTAAATCGAAACTAATTGTCTGATATCCCCTACTTTGCGCTATTGAAGCAAAAAGTTTAGCTGATTCTTTATTAGACATTTTTCCATGAACATAAATGAATACTTTGTCTGATTCTACGGACCATATAATAACGGGAATTTTTGCAAGATAAAATTTTGTTGTTTTCATTATCCATCACCAATTAGATAATATCACCAAAAGTACTGTTTTCAATATATAATTAGTTACAGAATTGTTTTTTATTCAAAAAAGATCGTATTAAAATACGACCTCATTTTTGATAAATTATTTTTTAATTGAATAAACTGAAAGGTAATAGCTATCAGCTAATTCATCAATACTTTTTCCTTGTTGATAATCTTTCTTTATCTTTATATTTCTTTGTTTAATTTCTAATTTATAACCACTCAATTCGCCCCATTTCTTTTTGTTGTCCTTTTTTGAAGGAATATAAATATATCCACCCTGGATATAATTTTGTAGTTCTTCAACTAAAGCAACAGGAAGTATTGAATCGGCTTTAATATATTTCATGCAAGCTCGCTCCTTTACCTTTTTATCATCAAATTGCAAAGCCAGCACTATCCTTTATTACTCCATGCAACTATGATAAACACTTACTGACTTTGCATGGAGTAAAGCGACATTCTTTCTTTTTTTATTTACCATTATGATCTCACCCCTTAATTTTTTACAAATAACAGCAAATATATATTTCTATTATACAAGTTACAATAATTACATCATCTAAATTCCTTTTTAGCTTCAACATATTTATTTCAATAAACTAAAATCTATCGTATTTCGTCTTTTTAAAACCGCATATAAGTTAAGTATTGTAACAATTACAAGAACAATAAGATATCCGATCATCATAATCGGATAGATATCCAGGATTCCGGCAATATCATTGCTATTTACTCTAGTTATCATATCATACAATGAATACAATATCGCTAACGAATAACATACATAGCTCAATACTACCAAAACATTAAATTTTCTGTATTTTTTAATGACTGCAATTATTGCAAAAATTATTGCAGCTAAACAAAGTATCAAATCAATAATTACCATAATCAATCTCCTTTAAATTTTATTATATACATTATTCATGTATTTCCAAAGGTAATCCATCGGGATCAAAGAAAAAAGTCATTTTCTTTCCAGTATAGTCATCTATACGTATAGGTTCCGTACTAATTCCTTTTTCATTAAGTTCCTTGACCGTTTCTTCCACAGATTCAACCCAAAAAGCAAGATGCCTTAAACCATATGCTTCAGGATAACTAACTCTTGCCGGATGATTTGTAGCAATAAATAATTCCAATTCGATATCATCTAGCTGCAAATCAATCTTATAATCATTTCTACTTTCTCGATAATTTTCCCGAATTATCTTAAAACCTAATAAATCTACATAAAAATGTTTTGATTTCTTATAATCACTGCCAATTACCGCAACATGATGAAGTTTTTTTAGATTCATAGCCGATCTCCTTTCAAATATTAAACTTTAGTTATTAACTATTTTTTCTTTCCAACTCACCACAACCTCTTTACCACAATGAGCTAATCCTATATAGATTATCTTTCCTTCTAATCCTTTATCATATTCTTTTTCAATGATCTGTTCAATCGCTACATCTGATAAGCTTTCTAGTTCTTCTTTATTTTTACTATACTTGAATTCAATTACATATGATGGTAAATCCTTTTTGGCTTTTAAAATAATATCACATCTCCCTGATCCGGCTTCTCGATTACTAATTATTTCATACTCTCCTGTCAACCAGGCACTCATCCCTAATAACATCATATGATAACTGTTTTCATCTTTTAAATCATGATATGATGGTATTCTTTTTAAAATATTTCGATAACTATTTTCAAATAATTCTCTGTCTCTCGTTTCCAAGGCATAAAATAAATCATTTAAAATACTTTCTGATACTTGTAAATGATAGGCCGTCAGTGACATAAATTCCTGTTGTACTTCTTCATTAGGAACTCTGATTCGATATCTATTTTTTCGCATCCTCTGCTCTACTGTTAAATACCCGGCATTTACAAACAACCCCCATAAACTTTCTGTTTGTGACTGTTCATAAAAACTGGTCTCCATCATTATCTGGGTTTCTAAATATCCCTGTTTGATCAATGTTTCATAGCCTTCTTTAAAGCTTTCTTCACTTTCTACCATTGCTTTTTTGATCATCATATTACTGCTGGTATTCACCCAATATGGAATTAGTTTCTTACTATCTGCATAATTAATGATCGACCAGGGATTATATATTTCTACTCCACCAATATGATAACCATCATACATTTCTTTTACTTCATCATTTAATAGTAAATCATAATATTTTAATAGTTCTTCTGTTTCTCTTTCAGTAAAACCAAAATATTGGTCATATCGTTCATCCATTACTGTACACACTATAAGATTGTTTAGATCACTGAAGATATTTTCTTTGGCTACTCTCTGAATTCCTGTAAGCATTGCATACTGAAGGCTTGGTGATAGTTTTAAAGCATTATGAAGCAATCCTGCTAACCCGCCTTTTATTTCATCATAAAAACCACCTACATGTCCTTCAATAAACGGTGTATCATATTCATCGATAAACAGCATGACTTTCTTTTGATAATATTTTTCTAACTGTTCCATTAAAAATGATAAAGCATCAACAATATCATTTAATTGATTATTATTAAAATTAAATAGTCCTTTCTTTACTGATTCATAAACTGATTTATCAAATTCATCTAAATCTTTTAAAATAAATTTATAACGTTGATATTCTTTTAAGATTACTTTTTTTATCCAGCTTACAATTTCCTGTAAACTGCTTTTAGCTCCTGCAAAAGTGATAAAAATAGTTGGATACTGATTGATGTAATCAGCATATTCAGTTTTCATGATCTCTGTATCTTTAAATAATTCTCTAGAATCTTTGGTAATATCAAAGAAATTAGCTAACATTGACATATTTAAAGTCTTGCCAAATCTTCTTGGTCTCGTAATTAATGTAACACCACTTTTCCTTTCAAGAAATTCTTTGATCATCAATGTTTTATCTACTGCATAATAATCATCTTTTATTAGTTTTTCATAATCCATTATTCCAAGTGGAATTGCTTTTTTCATTTCTATCATCCCTTCTGCATATATACATTATACCTTATTTTATTTTCATTGACTATAAAACTCATTGAATCAAATCTAATTTATTAATTAAATCATAATATCTAAAAATCAAAATATATTTAAGTAAAACAAGTATATACTAGATATGGTATAATAGAAACAATCATGCAAATAATGAATTGTATTGCTTTTTCTATCATATTACAGCTCTATTAAAAAATATATTGTATCAAGATTCATTAGTTGTAATAAAATAAGTTTTTTAGTTATAAATTATTTGAATGATTAATGCCATGATTACAAATCGTATATAAAATTTAAAATTAAGACTGTATTTTAGTAAAATTTAGTGCTATAATATGTTTACACGATGGCCTGTTGGTGAAGTGGTTAACACTCTGGATTCTCATTCCAGCATGCAGGGGTTCGAACCCCCTACAGGCTACCATATTAAAATAAAAAGCAGGAACTTATTCCTGCTTAATTTTTATATTTGGCTGGGGTACCTGGATTCGAACCAGGGAAATGGCAGATTCAGAGTCTGCTGCCTTACCGCTTGGCTACACCCCAATGTCTATATATACTTTACTACTTTTTTTAGAAAAAGAAAAGGAGAAATTTAAAAAAATGCAAAAAATTCGTACTCGGTTTGCACCTAGTCCTACTGGCTATATGCATATAGGTAATTTAAGAACCGCTCTATACAGCTATTTGATCGCTAAACATGAAGATGGTGAATTCATATTAAGGATCGAAGATACTGATCAACAAAGAGAAGTTGCTGGTGCTGTTGATATCATTTATGATGTTTTAAAAAATACCGGTTTAAATTATGATGAAGGCCCTTTAAAACCTGGAAACTTTGGCCCTTATATTCAATCAGAAAGATTGGCCATATATCAAGAATATGCCCATAAACTAGTAGATTTAGGTTGGGCTCACTACTGCTTTTGCCGTGAAAAAGCAGATCATCATGAAAATGGTGAATATCTTTACCATGACCCTTGTAAAAAGATAAGCCTAGAAGAAGCTCGCAAAAGAATTGCTGATGGTGAATCTTTTACCATTCGCCAAACGATTCCAGCTACGGGAACAACAGTTTTTCAAGATGCTGTTTATGGCACTATCGAAACTGAAAATGCTTTATTAGACGAAGGAATCTTATTGAAAAGTGATGGCTATCCTACATATAATTTTGCTAATGTAATTGATGATCATTTAATGAATATTACTCATGTTATAAGGGGCAATGAATACTTATCCAGTACTCCAAAATATAATTTGATCTATCAAGCTTTTAATTGGCAGATTCCAACTTATATTCATGTGCCCCCAGTGATGAAAGATGCTCAAAATAAATTGAGTAAACGTAATGGTGATGCTAGTTATCAGGATTTGATCAAACAAGGCTTTTTAAGTGATGCAATTATCAACTACATTGCTTTATTAGGCTGGGCTCCAGAAGGTGAAGAGGAAATATTTTCACTTGAACAGCTGGTTAACATTTTTTCTGTTGATCGCATTAGTAAATCACCGGCTATCTTTGATCTTGAAAAATTAAAATGGATGAATGGCGTCTATTTACGAAAGATGTCAATTGAACAATTTAATGATCATGCTTTGAGTTATTATCAAGACAATATCAAAACCAAGATCAACTATTTAGAACTTTCTAAAATTTTACAGCCCCGTATTCAAGTATTAAATGAAATTCCTGAAGCTGTTGATTTTATTGATAGTCCCCATCCGTTTAAAGCCGAGCTGTTTATCAATAAAAAAATGAAAACAACGATTGAAAATTCTTTAGAGGCTTTAGAAATCGTCTTGTCAAATTTAAGTGATTTAGATTTTGATGATGAAGAGAAGATAAAAAATAAGTTTATTAAACTAGCTAAAGAAAATGGAAAGAAAAATGGACAAATCATGTATCCGATCAGAGTTGCTTTAACTTTTAAAGCATTTACTCCAGGGGGAGCAGTTGAGATTGCTCACATCTTAGGTAAAGATGAAACAATCAAGCGCATTAAAGATGCAATTGCTAATTTAAAAAATGTATAATTTAAAACGGTATGAAATCATACCGTTTTAAGATATTATTTTTTTGTTGAAAGATAAACTTTATTTAATCTTTGATAAGCATTTTTGATATTTACATCGTGTTCTTCAGCAAATATAATCGTTGTATCTTTTAAAACGATTACTAAACAATAACGTAATTTTCGATTTAAGCGATAATCAAGCAGTTTTACATGATTAAAAAGCAGATCATTTACTTCGATAATCCTGCCTTTTAATTCATCAGTAGTTCCAAAAATAATTTTGTTTATTTGATTATACGAAAATTTTTTACTTTTAATCAAACCATTTACAAAAAAGCAATCATCTTTTATTTTTAAAGTATAAACTGCACGCTTATTATAACCGCTAATTCCACCAATATAATTAAGATTGTATTGAAATGTCATAAGTTTTTTACTCCTCATTATAATCTTTAATTTCCTGTAACAAATAATTATATCCTTTTGGCTGCCGTCTTTTAAACTCAGCCATTTTTTCTTTATTTAAATGTTCAACTTCCAAACGTAATTCCCGCGCCGAAATTCGTTTAGCCCCCTGCCCTAAAACAATCAGCTGTTCTAAAGCATCCGATGTTGCTACAGTAATATTATATTTACTTGCAAGTTCATGAGTTGCTCGTTCAATATACATATCAGCCGTCTGGGCTTCTTTAGTATAAGCAATATAAATATTATGATATTTATAAGTAGTCCCCAGATTATCTTTCACTTTATAAGCATCAAAAACTAGAATTAAAATACATTTTCTGTATCCCTGATAATTACACATAATATCGACTAGTCGGGTTCTAGCAGCATCTAGACTGTCTTTAGCCAATTCTTTTAACTCTGGCCATGAATGAATAATATTATAACCATCAACAAGCAAACATTCTGGAATCTGTTTATAAGTAGAAGTGTTTTCTGATTTCATTAAAGGCTTTTTACTATTCGTTCTTGTTTTAACCGGTCCATAAGTACGAATAAAGATATTTTCAAGTTCCTCATCCTCACTATTAAACTTTCTATTTTCGTAAACTTCTACTTTTGAGTTTAATGTTTTTTGGTACTGAAAAGGAATATGCATATGATCCTTTACTTCATCCCATTTGACATTATATCCTGAACCATGACTGCAAAAAACTGATCCGGTAGGATTTTCAATATCAGCCTCACTATCATAATTAAACTGCTTAATTATGTCTTGTTCATCAAGGCATGGCTGATAGCCATCCATTTGACAAATTAAACGACCCTTTCCTTTAGTATAATTAATGACTTCATTTTGATAATCCTGCATTTTACTTACAGGTGCCCTACCAGTAATAGTAATGATTTCATCATGATCTTCAGGTAATGTAAATGTTCCTTTCATCGCTTCAAGATCATAAATTGCTTTACTCAAATATTCTCCAGGTAATTGTAAAGAGAATTTAAAATAGGGTTCTAAAAGAATCGATTTAGTACTTTTTAAGCCTTGGCGAACAGCACGATAAGTAGCTTCACGAAAATCTCCGCCTTCAGTATGTTTCAAATGAGCGCGACCGGATAAAAGAGTTATTTTCATATCTGTAATTGAAGATCCCGTTAATACCCCTAAATGTTCTTTTTCTTTTAAATGTGTTAAAACTAGACGCTGATAATTACTTGATAAAACATCTTCTTTACAAGAAGTAAAAAATTGTAAACCACTGCCAGGCTTACCTGGTTCTAAAAGTAAATGAACTTCTGCATAATGACGAAGCGGTTCAAAATGACCAACACCTTCTACAGTTTCCAAAATCGTTTCTTTATAAATAATATTTCCATGATCAAAATCAACATCGATGTTAAATCTTTCGCTGATTAAATTCTTAAGTACTTCAATTTGAATTGCACCCATTAATTGAACATATATTTCTTTAGTTTGATGATTATAATTGATATGTAATTGGGGATCTTCCTGCGCTAACTGCATTAAATCTTTTAATGTTTTATGGTAATCACAATTATCAGGCAAAATAATACGATAATCCAGATATGGTGATAATACGGGCTGAATCACATTATCTTCAAAACCTAGTCCTTGTCCAGCAGTAATATTTTTAAAACCTTTGATTGCACAAACTGCTCCTGCTTTAACTTCATTAACTAATTGATATTTATTACCAGAGTATATTCTAATTTGATCTACTTTTTCATCTTCATTGATCAAACTTTTTACTTTTAAAGCGCCACCTGTAATTTTTAGATGCGTTAATTTATTTCCCTGTTCATCATGACTTATCTTAAATACACGAGCTCCAAAATCATCTGAATAATTTTTTTCTCTTGTATAATCACTAAATCCGTTTAAGAAAGTATCAATGCCATTCATCTTTAAAGCTGAACCAAAGAAACATGGAAATAGTTGTCTTTTATTAATTTCATCAATCAGCATATCTTTTGTAAGGGTATTATGATCTAAATAATAATTTAATAACGCTTCATTATTTAAAGCAATATTTTCATAAAAACTTTCGTCAAGATCTTCAAAATCATAACAATTTTCACTTAAGTGACTCTTTAATTCCTTCAATAAAGCATCTTTATTAGCATTTATATTATCCATTTTATTAACAAAAATAAACGTTGGAATCTGATAATGCGCTAATAATCTCCAAATCGTTTCACTATGACCTTGAATTCCATCAATTCCGCTAATTACTAAAATAGCATAATCTAATACTTGTAATGTTCTTTCCATTTCAGTTGAAAAATCAACATGACCTGGCGTATCGATCAAAGTTATTTGACAATCATTCCAATTAAAAATAGCCTGTTTTGAAAAAATGGTAATGCCCCGATTTCTTTCTTGAAGATTATAATCTAAAAAGGCATCGCCATGATCAACTCTACCTAACTGACGAATCGTTTTGCTTAAATACAGCATACTTTCAGTTAATGTTGTTTTACCAGCATCAACATGGGCTAATATGCCTAATACTATTTTTTTCATTTCTATCATCCCACTTTTAATGTAATAATATTATTATAAATATTCTTATAGAAATTACAATATCCTTGAAAATTATTTTATAAATTCTTTTTTTTGAAATATTTGGTAAAAAAAGATAAACAAAATTGAAGTTATTGACCAGGTAATCGGATATGAAACAATAACCATCTTAAAAGTTGGATAAATTGGCGAAATAAAGATGACCCAGATAATTCTAAGGACACAAATGCCTAAACAGACTACGATCATTGGTTTAAAAGATTCACCACAGCCCCGCATTGTTCCAGATATTATTTCGACACAACAATAAGTAAAATAAAACGGTGATAAAAAATGCATGATACTGCTGCATTCTCTTACAATATTGGCATCATTAGAAAATAAAACTATTATATTATTACCAAAAAATCTAAAAAAACAGCTTAATAAAACAGCTGATCCCAGCGCCATTATTAAACAACTTTTCATTCCACTTCGTACCCGATCAGTTGCTCCAGCACCATAATTTTGTCCTGCAAATGTTGTAATAGAAGCCCCAAATGCTCCCATGATCATCCAAAATAAAGCATCGATTTTGACATATACGGCCCATGAAGCAATCGTATTAGTTCCAAAAGTGTTAATACTGGTTTGAAGGACAATATTTGAAATTGAATACATTGTTGACTGAATTCCAGCTGGTATGCCAATTTTAATGATTCTTTTTAAAATCATTAAATCTATTTTGATTTCTTTTAATTTTAATTGATAGCTTTCTTTACTGCGCATTAATTTAACGGTTACTAAGATTGCACATACAAATTGAGCAATTACCGTAGCAATCGCAGCTCCTGCAATCCCCATTTTCATATTTGCAACAAGAAATAAATCAAATAAAACATTTATAACACTGCAAACAATTAAATAATATAGCGGTGTTTTTGAATCTCCAACAGCCCTTAAGATCCCTGAGCCAATATTATAAATAACCCCTGGTAACATACTAAAAAAATAAAGTTTCATGTATAAACTAGAATCGTTGATAATATCGTTAGGTACCCCAATCAGCTCTAAACACTGTTTAGAAAAAAAGATACCAAAAATCATCATCAAAATACCACAAATAATTGACATTGCAAAAGCACTATGCACAGCTTTAAAAACTTTTTTATGTTCATTTGCCCCATAAAACTGAGCGATTACAACAGTTGCCCCAGATGATAAGCCCACAAAAAAATTAACGATCAAATTAGTTAAATTGCCGGTTGATCCTACTGCCGCTAGAGCTGGAGTACCTACATATTTACCGACAATGATCGTATCTACAGTATTATAAAGCTGCTGAAAAAATGTTCCAATCAAAATTGGAAAGAAAAATAACAATAACTGTTTCCAGATCGTCCCTGTTACTAAATCAACTTTTTTATCCATAATAATTCCCCCTGATGATTACTAAATAATATCATAACACCAGCTATATAACACATCAATAAAAAAGTACCTAAGCTAACTTAGACACTTGTTTTATTGATTTAAATATCTCTTTAAAAATTCTTTTGTTCTAGCTTGAGTTGGATGATTAAAAATATGATCTGGCGATCCTTCTTCAACAATAACTCCGTCATCCATAAAAACAACTCTTGAAGAGACATCTCTTGCAAACTGCATTTCATGAGTAACCACGATCATCGTTAAACCATCATTCGCTAAATCTTTCATTACTTTTAAAACTTCATTGACCATTTCAGGGTCTAAGGCACTTGTTGGTTCATCGAATAATAAAACTTCAGGTTCCATACATAATGCTCTGGCAATCGCTACACGCTGTTTTTGTCCTCCTGAAAGCTGCATGCTGCCAGCTTTTGCAAAACGTTCCATTCCTACTTTTTTCAAGTATCTCATTGCTATTTTTGTAGCCTCTTCACGATTTCGCTTTAAAACTTTCATTTGTCCGATCACACAGTTTTCAAGAACAGATTTATTATTGAAAAGATTAAAACTTTGAAATACCATTCCAACTTTACTGCGATGAACATTAACATTGATCTCACCTTTTAAAATATCTTTACCATGATACATCACACTACCGCCATTAGGAGTTTCCAAAATATTTAAACAGCGTAGAAAAGTTGATTTCCCACTACCACTAGCTCCAATGATCGTTACTACTTCACCTTTAGAAACAGTAAAATCAATATCATGTAGAACTTCTAGATCACCAAAAGATTTCTTTAAGTGTTTTACTTCAATAATCGGTTCCATTATTTTACACTCCCTTCTGCATCAAAAGAAATAGCTTTTTTTCGATTCATTCTATTTTCAATATAATTCAAGATTCTTGTTGTTGGGAATGTTAAACATAGATAGATCAATGCAACAACAAAGTATGTTGGAACAAACGCATATAAACTACCAGCAACACTCTTTGCCTGATAGAATAACTCAGTAACAGCAATAACATTTAACACACTACTATCTTTAATATTGATTACAAATTCATTACCGATAGATGGGAAAGAATTTTTAATGGCCTGTGGTAAAATAATATAAATCATTGTTTGAATGTTATTCATTCCAATACTTCTAGCCGCTTCGCTTTGTCCTTTATCAACTGATTGTATTCCAGAACGAACAATTTCAGCCATGTAAGCTCCAGTATTGATCGTAATAACAAAGATACCTGCCGTAAAGGGATCCCAATGAACAATATTTTTAAGGCCATAATAGATAAATGCTCCTTGAACCATCATTGGCGTACCTCTAAATATTTCAATGTATAAAGTCGTAATTATCCATGCAATTCTTTTAATAGTTTTACTCACTAGGCTATCTCTTTCTTCAACTTTGATTGCTCGAATCGCACCAATTATTAAACCAATCAATAATCCTAAGATCGTTCCCCCAAAAGCCAAAGTTAAAGTAGAACCGATCCCACTAAAAAATAACGGACTATATACTTCAAAAATCTGCTTAGCAGCAACAAAAATGTTATCACTTAAATTTGTAATAGTAGCCGGAATTCTTTCAATTGCTTCATCCATCATTTCTTTTTTATCTTCATCAGACAAAGTATCAAGATATTCATTGATTGCATCTTTCAATTCCGGATTATCTTTATTTACAGCAATCGATACTGAAGTATCTGTTAAATCAACATCAAATCCTTTTCCATCGTCAAATTCAACATACGTTAAATCGGGATTTGTCGCAATGATTCCCGCAGCTACAGGTAATTCAGCTGTCACAGCATCAACTAATTCATTATTTAACTGCATTACCATCGCTGGATAATCTTCTAATGCTGTAGCATGTTTAACATTTGGTATTTGATCAATAACAGTATCATATAAAGTATTTAATTGTCCTAATACTTTTTTATTAGAAAAGTCTTTTAGACTTTTAGCATCTTCTAGCTGATCACCTTTTCTTATAATTAAAACCATCTGAGATTCATAATATGTTTGTGTAAAATCAACCCTTTGGCGACGATCAGCAGTATCAGTCATCCCCGCAATAATAGCATCAATGACTCCAGCTTGTAATGCTGGTTCCAAACCATCCCAGCTCATTTTTTTAATTACTAGCTCTTTTCCTAAATGTTTAGCAATAGCCCGAGCGATAGTTACATCATAACCATCAGCAAAGCCACTGCCTTCTAAGGGCACTGTCGTATCCGTCTCATTGACCTGAGTCCAGTTAAACGGTGCATAATTACATTCCATCCCGACAACAAATGTATTGTCATCCTCTTCTTCGGCCTTTACAGTATTTACTGGTATTAGTATTGAAAATACTAATATAAATGCTGTAAAGGTTTTTAATAGTTTTTTCATTTCCCTTCTCCTCACTTGATATTAAAAAAATCGTGCTATTAACACGACTTTTATTTTGCGTTAATAGCGCCCTTCATAACTGAAGGAGTGCTGTAAGTATTCCCTACAGCCCCTAGATAATAAATTGCCACTTATTATCTATCGGCAAAGATTACCTTTCCTATAGATCATCGTATGCCTACTCACTATAGTACTCTGACGCTTTGCAACCTCTATCCTTTTTCTCTTTAACAATATCTTAATCTAAGAAGTTTGTCAATATAAATAAATTTACCTCTTATATTTATCTAAATTTGATATCCGCTTGATAATTTTATGATAGATAAACAGCATATTTTTTTCAGTTACCAGCTTATCTATTTCATTGATCATAAGCCATTTTACGGCTTTATTTTCATCAAGTTTAGGTCTAATACTCTGCTTTTCATCAGCCATAAAAGCATATGAAATATTGAGATGAAGATGCGCCGGAACGATCTTATTATTTTTACAATGTGCTTGAACTGGCAGTATTTCTACTGAAATACAAGTATCAGTTAAAAGCTTCAAATTTTCAATTCCCGTTTCTTCTCTAGCTTCACGTCTGGCTGCTTGAACTAAATTTTCATTATCATCGAGATGACCTCCCGGCCAACTCCAAGAATCATAAATATTATGATATATCATTAAAACTTTATCTAAAGAAGAATTAGTGATCCATGCTGATACAGTTATGTGTGCTATTTCATTGTTTCGGGTTAAGTTATCGGGATTTTCCTTAATGAATTTTTTGATAATTTGAAGCTCTTTAACTTCAAATTCATCTTCTGAAACAAACTTTTCTAATTCTTTTAAAAACATATCTTAACACCTATGATCATTGATTTTAAAAAATTTCTTAATTTCCATTTAACTGTATTTTGGTAATTAGCTATAAGATCTATTTTGTAATTTAACTTTTCCATACTGTTCCTTTTTTATTATCGATAATATTTAAGATATTTTATTGTGTTTTTGTCTAAAATCAAACTATTTTTTGTATTTGGATCAATGATTATTTCATCAGTCTTAGCCATCTTTTTCATAAATTGTAAGCAGTCGATCATATTTACTTCTAAACAATATGATTGATTAGAGGTAAAACTGTTATTAGAATAAACAGAAAAATATTGTCGATTATTTATAATTGATATATTATTTAAAATCATTAATAAATCATCTTTGGGTATTTGCTTTAATTTTTGTTTAGAAATTTTGATTGTCGTATAAATATAAACAGATTTACTTTGTAAATAATCTAAAATATCTTTTAGATTATTTAATTCTTTATCAGCATTATATCTAGCTATTAAATTTGATAATTTATCTTCCATTATTCAACACCTTATTTATTTTTTACCAATCGATCATTATCATCAATATTTCGCAAAATCCGACAAGGATTACCAGTGGCAACCACATTAGCTGGAATATCCTTACTTACTACTGCTCCGGCACCGATCACAGCATTATCCCCAATAGTTACACCAGGTAAAATAATCGTACCACCGCCAATCCAGACATTATTACCGATCGTTACAGCTTTGCCATATTCAATATTTTTCATTCTTTCTTCGGGATCAAGGCTGTGGCAGGCTGTATATATTTGAACATTTGGTCCAATTAACGTGTAAGCGCCAATTCTGATTGGACAGACATCAAGTAAGATACAGCCATAATTCAACATAACATTTTCACCTATATAGTTATAACCATAATCACAGAAAAATGGCGGCTTGATCCAAAAATTACCGCTAGTATTAATTAATTTTTTAATTAACCTATTTTGCATTCTAATTTCATGAAACTTTTTTTGATTATATCGTTGACAAAGTCTGCTCGCTTTATCACGCTCTAAAACTAATCTTGGATTTAATGGATCATAAATTTTTCCATTAATCATTTTTTCTTTCTCACTCATCATTGATCCTTTCATCATCTAACTATTAAATGAATATGCAAAATTATATCACATTAATATTATGTCTACAATAAAAGCAAATTAGTAATTCTTTTTCTAATCTAAAAATAATTGTTTTCATATTTATCACTTATTTTTAATAATATATCCTATATATAAGACTGTATCCCTTTTATTGATTGACTTTGCCTCTTTAATCGTTATAATTCGACAGTGATAATTTCTAAAAATAAACTGGAGGTTCTGTAATTATGTTTTTCTTTAAGCATCTTATTTTAATATTATGTATAGTTCTATTGCTTCTATGTATGCTGGTTCCCTTAAAAAAGGAAGGTGTTTTTCCTAAATTATTAAGTTATCATAAAGCATATGCAATATTATTAGCTATTTTTTCTTTGCTTCATGGAATCTTAGCTGGACATAATGCTGGGATAACTAGCGGAATAATTGCGTGGTTAATTATGCTCGTTTTAATTTTATCAGCATATCTTATTAATAGGGATTCTATGATTTGGAATAAAATTCATCTTTTTTTGTCATTCATTCTTGTATTTGCTGTTATATATCATATTTTTTATGTTTATAGTATTTAGAAAATAAATAAAGGAAGAATTTATTGATAAATCAATCTTTCATCTTCCTTACTTAGAATCTACTATAAAATATTATATTTTCAATTATAATTTATTTTTCTTAACTTTATAACTTGGAACCCCTGGGCCCGCATCAATAATTGCTTGTGGGAAATGATCATAATTCTTAAAGTTTTCAACAAACATTTCTACTAATTTACGAGCTGTTTTATCATATTCACTTTTATGCAGCCAGGTTGAACTTGGATCCAATAATTCTTGTGGAACCCCTGGACAAAACTTTGGAATATTTAAATTAAAGAATGAATCTGTTTCATAAGCCACATAGTCTAGATCACCATTCATCGCAGCATTGATCATTGCTCTTGTATATTTTAATGGAATTCGTTTTCCAATCCCGTAAGAGCCGCCTACCCAGCCTGTATTTACTAAAAATACACTTGCTCCAGATTTTTCTACGTGTTTTTGAAATTGTTTTGCATATAGTAAAGGATCCAATGGTAAAAATGGTTCCCCAAAACAAGTTGAAAATGTCGCTTGTGGTTCTGTGACACCATCTTCTGTCCCTGCTAATTTGCTTGTATATCCTGATACAAAGTGATATGTTGCTGAATTTGGATCTAATTTAGAAATTGGTGGTAAAACACCAAAAGCATCAGCTGCCAAAAAGAAAATTGTTTTTGGCGGCTTCCCTACTCCACTTGGTTCAATGTTTGCAATAAATTGTAGTGGATACCCTACTCTTGTATTTTCTGTAATCGAATCATCATTGAAATCAATAATGCGGGTGTCTTCAAATAACTGGACATTTTCAGCAACTGCCCCAAATCTAACTGCATCCCAAATTTCTGGCTCATTTTCTTTAGATAGATTAATACATTTTGCATAGCAGCCACCTTCAAAATTAAAAATACTTGTTTGCGACCAGCCATGCTCATCATCACCAATTAATTTACGTCCCGGATCAGCAGATAAAGTGGTCTTTCCTGTTCCCGACAAACCAAAAAATAGAGCTGTGTTCCCATCGCGTCCAATATTAGCAGAACAATGCATCGTAAAAATATTTTTTTGTGGTAGTACAAAATTCATGACACAAAATATACTTTTTTTAATTTCACCGGAATATCCTGTTCCCGCAATTAACACAATATGTCGTTCGTAGTCGATCATAACGGCAACTTCACTATTTAACCCTATTTGCGGATCAACTTTACATTCTGGCGCTGCTAAAATCAAGTAATCTTCTTGAAAGTGTTGAAGTTCACGAGGCGTTGGTTTGATCAATAAATTTGAAATAAATAAATTTTGACTTGCTTTTTCATTGATAATTCTAAAAGCATATGAATATTTAGGATTAGCTCCGGCATAGCCATCAAATATATAAATATCTTTATCTTTAAAATGTTCAATCATTTGTTGATATACTAAATCAAATTTTTCACGTGATACTGGTTTATTCACTTTTCCCCATGCAATCAAATCATGAACAGCTGGAGTATCGACAATATATTTATCATCTGGCGATCTTCCTGTACGCTTGCCAGTATGAATGCATAATGCCCCAGCACGACTTAAACGTCCTTCCCCTTTTAACAAAGCTTTTTCTACTAATGATCCTGGGGGAATATTTCTAAAAATAGATCCTGTTGTGACAATACCATACTTTTCAATACCGTATGTCTCCATATAAAATACCTCCTTTTCTTTTTTTGCCTCCTAATAAATATCATACAAGGTAAATAGTAAAAAAACTAGTTATTTTAAATATTTTTTATATTTTATTAATAAAAAAATGTATGTAATTAATAATATATCTCTTACATACTTTAATATCTAAAATAATCAAAAGTTTCATATTGAATAATAAAAAACAGATATAACTTTAAATTTTATAATCTTTTAATTAAATATCCCGCTATTACATAAATGATCCAATTAATAAATATTCATAACTAATCAAATAAAACAAATCCTAAATGATAAATTAACTCATGAAACATTTTCGTATTAAACCCATAACAAATACAATCAAAATATTCTCCATCCCAGTCATTATTTAATTTATCTAATAATGGCTGTACTTCATCTTCTAATAAATCACAAGTACAATAAAATTCACTATGATCTTTTAATCCTTGATATTGTCGGGCTGGTGAAATAGAAAATTTAGGATCAATATTCAATAATAATTGTTTGATCATCTCAATATCTTTATCTGCTTCACTTGCAATAATCACATGTAATCTAGCTAACATTGTTTTTCACCTCTTCTTTATTTAATATTTTAATTAAAAGTAAACCACATTTGCAACTAATCTGATAATTCTTCTAATATAATATGTCTTGTTAAATAATATATTTTTATTATATAACATTAACGTTAATTTTAAAATTTCTATTTTCTTTGATCCATAAATCATATAGACACAGTCTAATTGTATCATCAATATTAAGCAGAAAAAAACCAGCAGGAGATCCTACCGGTTATTCACTAACAATAGCACTTTCAATAATCAAACGACTTGCTTTAACACGATTAAAATCATGTTTTAAATTTTCACGTTCAACATGTTTTAATACTTCTTCTTTAGACATTTGATTATATGAAGCCAGCTTTTCAATTTGTTCTTCTAATTCTTCAACAGTTGTATCAATATTTTCGATTTTTATAATTTCATCAATGATGGCTTCAAAAATAGCTTGTTGCTTAGCTGATGGTTCAACTTGTTGACGAAATGCAGTTTCATCCATATTCATCATTTGTAAATATTGTTCTAACTGCATCCCTTGTTGAGCTAATTGCATTGTAATATGTTGAAGCTGTTTTTCTAAAGCAATTTTTAATTCATCATCAGCTATCTCAACATCACTATCAGCTAAAACTTTATCAAAAATGGCATTTTCTTTTTGTGATTGATATGCTTGATCATATTGTGCTTGAAGATTAACCTTCATACTTTCATATAAATCAGCAACTGTTTTTAATTCTGGAACATTTAAAGAAGCAACAAATTCATCATTTAATTCAGCTTCTTTTTTAGTTTCAATTTTATGAACTGTTACTTTAAATACAACATCAGCTCCTGCTAAATCCTGAGCGCCATAGTTTTTAGGGAAAGTAAGATTTAAATCTCTTGTTTCACCTTTTTTCATCCCAATCATTTGCTCTTCAAAGCCAGGAATGAATTGACCAGAACCAATTTCTAACTGATGACCTTTAGCACTACCACCTTCAAAAGCAACACCATCTTTAAATCCTTCAAAATCGATTGTTGTAACATCGCCATTACTAACTTCACCATCTTTTTCTTCAAGAATTGAATTTTGCGCTACTAATGCTTTTATTTGATCATCAATTTCTTCTTGAGTAACAGTTTGTTTATTTACCGTTACTTCGACATTTTTGTATTGTCCTAATTTGTTTATTTTACTCATCATCTTTTTCCTTTCTGTTATGAGGTTCACTAATTGTAACATAACTATGTCTATTTAAGCAAGATTACTTAATGATCTGCGGCATTATTTATTGATTTACTTTTTTCATTACTTTGCATGGATTACCATAAGCAATACTATTAGCATCAATATCTTTAGTTACGACACTTCCCGCACCAATTACACAATTATCACCAATTGTAATTCCCGGTAAAATCACAACATTACCACCAAGCCAGACATTATTCCCAATAGTAATTGTAAGAGCCTGCTCTAACCCTTGATTTCTTATTTGAAAATCTAAAGGATGATTTGCTGTATATAAGCCACATGAAGGACCAATAAAAACATTATCACCAATTATGATCTTACCACAATCCATAAAATAGCAATTACTATTAATAAAAACATTTTTACCTAATTTAATATTATTTCCATAATCACACATAAAAGGACTGATCAGTTCTAAATTATTAGGCTGATAGCCTAATAATTTAATCATCAAAGCCGCTCTTTTATCTTTTTCTCCAGGTCTTGTTTGATTAAGATCAAAACATATATCCTTAGCTTTAAGCCTTTGTTCAATTAAATATGCATCATTGCTAGCATCATACCATAAACCTTTTTTCATCTTTTCCTTTTCATTCATAAACATTCTCCCTTGATTTTATAACTAATAAATTTAATTAATATTTGTAGTTTCCAAATAAATAACTTCATAATTGCTTGTTTACAATTTTTGATCTTCAAATTATCACAAATATAACTTATCTGAATAAATAAAAGTGCGTCAATTTTGCAATAATTCGATGATTCTATTTACTGTATCCTTTTTCAAATATCTGTCTACTTTTTTATACAAAACTCGATCTGTCTCAGCGATATTTTCTAAAATGTAGTCATTAGAAACGGGACTGTTAAAATTCAATAAATACACAAACCATCAATCCTGCATTCTGACTTTATTTCTATGTCTTTAAATCTTATTTTGCTGATTTTGATAATTAAATAGATAATAATTATCAATAATATTATTAAAAGTAACGCCATCATTTTTACCACCTGGTTTTAATAATCAATAATTAGATTTCATATCTAAATTATATCTATACTTATACAACAAAACAAGCATCAAAGATGCTTGTTTATTAATAATCTGAATAACTTTTATTTGTGGTTTTTAAAATATCAGTTGCATTTGTACCTTGATTTTGAACATCATCAATAATTTCTTGATCAGTTAATGATTGAAGATAAACATAAGCTGTATCACCACTAAAATATACAGCATAATTAACATCAGGGTCATTTTTTTGGATAATATTATAACAATCTGCGATTCCTCGCTTTTCAAATGTAACTGTTGCATTTGACTCATACTCTTTTTTTTCAACATTATAAATACCAAATTCAGCTGATGAAAAATCTTTGTTTAATTTTAAAAATGTTATTAAAGAAAAGCCTCTAGCATTAATATATGCTTCTGAATAATAATCAGTTGTTGTTGATGTTTCTTCATCAATGTTATCTAAGTCGGGAACATCAAGATTTTTTGCTAATTCTGGTAAATTAACAAAATCATATTCATCATAATTGAGATTAAATTCTTGTTGAAAATCATTGATCAAAGTAAGATATGCATTTAGTGCTTCTTTCAACAAAGGAACATTATCATAGGTTATTTTATTATCATTTCCGATCTTAAATTTTCCATTTGCTTCTTTACCATCATGATAATTTTCATTTTGATACTCTTCATAGCTATAAATGATTTTATATTCATGATATGATTCATCAGTTGACTCAATTGTCACTGTTTGGTCATAACGATTATTATTGTCTGTTTCACTTTTTTTGTAAATATATGAAATTGTTTTTGTATCATTTTGATTTTGTAAAGAAAACATCGTTGTTTTAGTTACGTTTTTCTCTTCAAAAATCTCACGAATTGTTAAAGATCGATGTTCTTTGTCTTCAATCTGAGACTTATCTTGAACGCCAATTTGCCAATTTCCTTCATCATAACTATTATTTTCTAACTTATCTTCTAAAACATTAATAGTCGCAGCCCAAAAATCATTATTTTTTTCTGCACTATTACCGCATCCTGTAATACCTAATATGATCATAGTCATTAAAACTAATTTTTTTATTTTCATAATACCTAAATACCTCCTGCATATATTATAGCTAGATATTATGAAATTAACAAGTTTGTGAAATTTTAATCAACATAGCTGATAATGATTCTTGTTTTCCCTTTAAATGTTATTTTAGAACAATCGGCAGGGATCAAAATATTTTCTGTAAAACCAAAATCTATAATTTGATCTTTATAAATTATATGGCAATCATTTAAAACATTCGTTAAACAGTAAAAAGTATCTCCATTAGGATAAAGTGTATATTTATCATTTATATCAATCAACTTTATTGTAAATTCTTTCCTTTGATATACTGTTGTTTCCTGCTGTATTTTAAAAGGATAAGAAAATTTTTGCCCTTTTTTTGAAAAATCAACCACATCAAAACATTTATCTAAATGAAGTTCTCTTTCATTACCACTGGCATCTTTGCGATGAAAGTCGTAAAAGCGATATGTTACATCACTATTTTGACTAATTTCTAATCCTAACAATCCACTTCCAAAAGCATGCAGCTGTCCTGATTCAATACAAATAAAATCGCCTTCATTCATCTCAATTCTATCAACATAATCTTCAATCTTTTCATCTTTGATTGCTTGTTTAATAACTTGAATATCATCAGTAGTTGTTCCTGCAATTAAATTACTTTTAGGATCTGCTTTTAAAATATACCACGCCTCGACTTTTCCTTCATCGTTTTCATATTTATGAGCATAGTCATCATTTGGATGTACTTGAATTGACAAAGAGTCTCGAGCATCCAAAAAAGAAATTCTTAACATCTGATTTCTTTTCTTTTTTCCTAAAATTTGTTTAGGATATAAGTCTAATAAAGTTGATAGTGTCTGTCCTTTATATTTACCATTGGCAATACAGTTATCAGCATGAGGATGAGCACTGATTTCCCAGCTTGAGCCGATTATTTCATCTCTACCGCGAATCTTAGCAAATTTCGTATTCCCCCATACAGTTTCTACATAAATGGGTTCGAATTTAAACGGATACATGTTCTTCATCAAATCCTTTCAAAATTGCAAATGATGCACTTGTTCCAATTCTAGTAGCCCCGGCTTCGATCATCTTTTTACAAGTTGCCCAATCTCTAATACCCCCAGCTGCTTTAACTTGAACTTCATCACCAACTACTTCTTTCATTAATTTGACATCCTCAACTAAAGCACCGCCAGTTCCAAAACCAGTACTAGTTTTTATAAAATCTGGTTTTACTATTTTTGCAATTTCAGCTAATTTCTTTATTTCTTCTTTTTCTAAATAACAATTTTCAAAAATTACTTTTGATAAGACATGATGTTCTTTACAAAGAGTTACGATACTTTTCATTTCTTCTTGGATGTAATCCCAATCTTTCATTTTTACTTTTCCGATATTTACTACATAATCAATTTCATCAGCGCCATCTATGATTGCTTTTTTGGTTTCAGCCAACTTTATTTCTAAAGGCGTTTGTCCTAAAGGAAATGAAATTGCGGCTCCAACATGAACTGATGAATCTTTTAACTGTTCTTTACAAAAGCTCACTGGCGCACTATTGATGGCTACCATGGCGGCATTGATTTCTTTTGCTTCTTTACATAACTTAATAAAATCTTCTTTTGTTGCATAAGGTTTTAAAAAAGTATGATCAAACATTCTAGCTAATTGTTCTCTTGTTAAAGTTTCTGTTTCCATTTTTACTTAGTTAACTTAGAAACTGTTCTAAGTTATATTCCTTTCAATATTTTTATTTAATGATTCCAAATTCCAATAAACAATTTTTAATTGCTTCTTTAGTCGGCATAAAAATTAAGCCAGCCTGAGTTGCTTTAGTCGTATCTAAGCGTAAATCACGGGGATCATCTTTGGTATAGTGACTATCATCACTAATTAATCTATCTTCAATGATCTGCTGGTCGACACCTAATAACTCCATAATATATTTTACTACATCATAACGACCTAAATCATTGATCGATCCAAAATGATATATTCCATAAGGTGCAGAAAATAATTTTTCTAAATTAATACATATTTCTTTAACATCACTCATTCCTCGATATTCATAATGAGTAGTTGTTATCGTTTTACCAGCAAGTAAACTTTGGATCGTATCCCATAAAATATTACTTCCTAAAGCACAATCTCTTTCCGGTAAGCCAAATAGCCATGTAAAACGGACGATCCAATATTCTTGGAGAATATCAGGTAATCTATTTTCTACTTCTAACTTATTTTCTCCATAAACAGTATTTGGACATGGCTCACTTTCTTCACTATATGGTCCAGCTTCTTTTGAACCATTAAAAACTTGTTCAGTAGAAATAAAAACTAATTTTGCATTGATTTTTTTACATGCTTTAGCTACATTTATTGCCCCATCAACATTAACCGCTCTAGCTCTTTGAGGATGTTCAATACAGTACTGCTGATCAGGAATCGCTGCGGCATGGATAACATAATCAGGTCTTTCCTTTAATAAATACTCGTTGACTATCTTTTCGTCTGTTACGTCTAATTCTTTAGAACCAGGCGTTAAAACCTGATACTTATTCTCCCACATTTTTAAAAAGCGGGAACCAAAAAAACCTTTTCCACCAGTTATAATAATTTTTTTCATTTTCTTACTCCTTTGTTATATTGTAATTACAATATAACATTAGTTTTTAATAAAATCAATAATTTAAAAAAAATCTATCTTCAAGATAGATTCTAATCATTCAATCTTAGCTCAATTTGAAACTGTGCAATCGCCCCATTATATCTTGCAATTGAATACTCAACTGGTTCTTCATTTTTATCTTTTCCAATTGTTTGACTATATAAAATTGGTTCTTTTGTCTCTATTTCTAAATAATCAGCAACTTCTTTACTGCACTGGCTGGCTTTAATTATTCTTTTTACACTTTCTACAGGTCGTCCTATTTTTTTCATTGATTCATACAAAGATTCTTTTTCTAAATCATATGAAAATAAACTTTGATAACTATCATATGGTAAATAAGTATCAATATAAACTAGCGGCACATTATCGCTATAACGTAATCTTGTTAAATGAATCAGTTTATTAGCATTTAATATTTCACGGGCTTTTTGATCTTTAGTGATTTCAAACTGTAAAACTTTAGTCTTAACTTCCATGTCTTCAGCACTTAACTCATTATAATAATTTGTTAATTCCGATAAAAATTTACTAAGAACTTTAGGCTTGGTTACTACTGTTCCTTTTGATCTTTTTCTTTGGATATAGCCTTTAGTTGATAACTCTTTATATGCCTGACGAATCGTTGGTCTACTTATTTTAAGAATTTTTACGAGTTCATCTTCTGGAGGTAAACGATCGCCTTCTACCAGTTTATTTTCTTTAATTAATTGTTCAATATAAGTATATAATTGATAATATAAAGGAATTGCTGAATTTTTATCAATGATATTACTTTGAAATAAATCATCCATCTTATTTACCTCCTATTGTTATTACAATTTTACTATATTTTTAATGATTAAACAAACTTAATTTATTAATATTATTAAATTATTATGATGCTATTGCAATATTTCTATAAAATCATTTTTACCATAATAAAAATGTAACAGCCAAATTAGCTATTACATTTTGTAAAAATAATCTAATTAATGTTTTGCTTTTTCAGCATCACGCCAGTTATTTTGATACCCCGTTAATAAGTCAACAAATCTTTTTGCCGTTAAATGCGGTCTAGTAATAGCACTTCCAACAACAACACTATGTGCTCCTAAAAAAATACATTTCATCGCATCTTCTGGGGTATAAATATGCCCTTCCATCATAACATAAGCATCATCTTTAAAATCTCTGCACATCCTTGCAAATTCACGCATATTTGGCTCTTCGATATGTGAAGTTTCTTTAGTATAACCATATAGGGTTGGTGCCACTATATCAGCACCGTTTTCTATCGCTCGTTTTGCTTCATCATAATTAGACACATCAGCAAAAATAATTGCTTCGGGAATTTCTTTTTTTACATCTTTAATCAAATCCCATGCCTGAGTTCCTTCATGAGTAATTTGAGCGGTACAATCTAATGCAATAATTTCTGCTCCTGCTTCCCAGATAGCTCTTACTTCTTTCATCGTTGGAGTAATAAAAACATCTGTATCATCGTGCCATACTTTCCATAAACCAATCATTGGTAATTCGGGAACAGCTTGTTTGATAGCTTTGATCTGTTCAGGCGAATTAGCTCTGATTCCGACTGCCCCTGCCCATCTTGCAGCCTCAGCCATTTTAACTACCATATCATCTGTATAAATTGGATCGTCATGTTGAACTTGACATGAAACAATTAATCCACCTTGCATTTTTTCTAATATTTCTTTTTTTCTTTTATCACTGGTTTTCATTTTTTATCTCCTCTTGATTAATTTTGATTTATTTGATTCATTACACCTCAATTTTAACAATACTATCATTTTAATTATTGGATAAAAGTGATAATTTTGGGATAAAAGTTATTATTATTTTGATTTTATTCTTTTATAATATTGTTTTGGTGTTTCCCCAGTGAATTCTTTAAATATTTTCGTGAAATGACTTTGATCATGAAAGGATAAATTGGCAGCTAAATCAATTAAACTGATATTTGATGATTGCATGATTCTTTTTGCTTCTTCGATTTTTTTACGATTAATATAATTTTTAATCGTTTCATTTGTCTCTGCTTTAAATCGTCTTGATAAATATTTACTATCTACATCAAAGTATGATGCAATAAATTGAACCTTTAAATTTAACGAAATATTTTCCATTATATAATCTTTACAATCGCGAATCAACTTCGTATTCCCTTGGCGTTTAAGTGATCTTACTTGTTTCGATAAATCATATAAAACATCAAGCTCCAGCTTTTCTAATTCTATACTAGTAGTTTTCTTTTCAACTAAACTAATATATTTAAGATTAAGGTTACTGGCATATTCATAATCCATTCCACCTTCAATTGCTGCTTGAACCAGCATAGCTAGGTAAGAAATGGTAAAATTTTTTCTATCTCGTAAAGTTCCTTTCAATAACTCTCTTCTTCCTGTATATGTCCAATAATCTTGAATAAATCTTTTTATTTCTCCAGGATAACCATTTTTTACGCATTCAATCATAATTTTATCACTGTTGTAGCCATTATGAAGATATTCTTTTTGATTAATAATATCTTCATTACGAATCAACTGCATTTCAAAAGCAGTATTTGTTTGGAAAAAAAGAGTATTTTCTTCGCTATCAAAATATTCATTGATCATATTTTTACATAAAGTTCCATAAGTACAAATTGCTTCATAAGATATTTTTTTGACACATTTATAATAATTCATTATAAGATCAATATCATAAATTTCATTATTTTTATCATACATCAAAATAATTTCGATACGCTTATACGTCTTTGTAACAAAGGGACCAATAATATACTTACCATAATGTACATTATGCAACAATAGATCAATTCCTAAATAATACAATCCTTCTTTAGAACATATTATTAATGGTCTATTTTGAATAGATGTATCTTTAAATAAATCAATAAGATAATTTGTCGTATTTTCTTTATATGGTGGTGTCATATTGGACGTATATTTTCCACTTAATCGATTATTATTCTTATCTAAAAAAACTACCTGAGATTTAACCAATTCATGTATTTTCAAACATACTTCATTAATTAAACTTAAAATCGCTTCATTCATTTTAGCTGCAAATAAGATAATTATCAGGCAGTTCTTTATTTTGCGGGAATGAGTCGACATATATAACATTAAATTCTTCTGTATTTGCCCAAGTACAAAGAGCTTTTATATTAAATTTTGAAGCATCAATAAGAAGATAATTTCTAACGCTTCGTCTTAGTATTTCTTTTTTTACTGCTCCAATTGAAAATTCAAAAATATATATATCACCACTGTCAATATCAACACCATTAGTACTAAAAAAAGCATGATCAAAATTAAACTGTCTTATCATTTCTAAAGTTAAAGGCCCGTAAGACATATCATATTCTTTTTTAAATTCACCACCCAGCAAATAAATATCACCATTAAATGAATCGGGAAGCTTTCTAATCAAATAAGTGCTCGTTGTAATGATTTTAATATTTTTATTAACGATATGTGGTAGTAAATATACTGGTGTCGTTCCAGAATCGATATAAACGCAGTCACCGTCATTTATTTTTTTAGCTGCTTCTTGACAGATCTTCTTTTTTTGTTCTACATATAAAGTTTCTTTATTGGCAACTGGAACTTCATTAAAACTGCTTAATGTACTGATCGTAGCATTTTTAATTGCAGCACCCCCGCGTTCTCTTTGAATAAGACCCTGCTTTTCTAATTCGATAAGATCTCTCATCACTGAAGATCTTGATACCCCTAATGCTCCTGTTAACTCTTTTATCGTTATAAACGATTTTTCATTTAATAAATTCATAATAACAAATAATCTTTCTTTTGACAGCACTTTCATCCCTCCTTTTTAATTAAAGGGTATGATTGTATTTCATACCCTAACCGCCAATTTTCACCCTAATATTTTTATGCTTTCCATATTCAACATACTCTTTTAAAATATCTTTAGTCATCATTGGTAAATCAGCATATTGATAATCTTTTTGTAGCTGCAGCCATTTATTTTTCCCTAAAGAATGATATGGTAATAAATCAACTTCAGCTATTCCTAATTGACAAGCATAATCAATAATGCCTTGCAATATTTCTTTTTCATAATTGAATTTAGGAATAACAGGAACGCGAATCACTATTTTATCTAAACAATTGCTTGCAAGATACTCTAAATTTGTAAAAATCAGATTGGGATTTGCACCAGTTACATCTTTAAGCTTTTTGCAATCAAGATGTTTTATATCGAATAAAAACAAATCTATATATGGCAAAGCTTCTTTTAAATATTTTAATTCATAATTTCCGGTTGTTTCAATTGCGATGTGTAATTTATTTTTCTTTAACTCTTTGAGCAGTTTTAACATTGACTCAAATTGCTTAAAAGGTTCCCCGCCAGAAATCGTAATACCGCCATGACTATTTTCATAATATTCTTTATCTTTCAAAACTTCGTCAACAACATCTTGAATCGATATTTCTTCACCAGCAAATTTTATCGCATTATAAAAACATCCCTGAACACATTTTTTACAGCGATGACATTTAGATAAATCATATCTAAACTCATTTTCAAACTTGATTGCATGATTTTTACAGTTCAACATACATTTTTTACATTTTACGCATTTTTGTTTATCATACAACAAAGTGGATTTAAGACTCCAGCTTTCTGGATTAGCACACCAAGGGCAATGAAGGAAGCAGCCCTTTAAAAAAATTGTTGTTCGAATTCCCGGTCCATCATGAGTTGCAAATTTTTCAATATTAAAAACATTAATCATATAATACTCTGCTTAACAATTCATCTTGAATATCTTTTGATAGATTGACAAACACGGCACTATATCCAGCAACTCGAACAATCAAATCAGGATATTTTTCAGAGTGGATCTGGGCATCTTCTAAAACTCCTTGATCAACACATGTAACCATTAGCTGACAGCCGCCTTTTTTGAAATATGTATCAAATAAAGCTTTTACTTTTACTTTATCTTCGTGCATCATTCTTGGTGTAAATTTAATATTTTGAACACTTCCACCATGATATTTAGCTTTAAATTTTGCAAGAGAATTTAAGCAGGCGGTCGGTCCATTTTTTGATGCTCCACCTTGGGGATTATTCGCCGGGTTCATATAAACACCTTTATTTCTTCCGTCTAAAGAAGCAGCTGTTTCAAGACCCCAATCAGTATTTGTCTGATTATTTGAGATGACGATCAAATAATATCCCATCTGATTATCAATACCCCGCTGTCTGATTCCTTTAGCAACATATTCATATAAATCATTTGCCATTTCATCACAAGCATGATCATCATTACCATATTTGGCTACATCTAAAATATCTTTTTGAATTTGCTGATAATCGACATAATCATGTAATGCGGCAGTATTTAATTGTTCCAAAGTATATTTCTTTTGATCATATACTAATGTTTTTATTGCATACAGAGCATCTGATGCATTTATATTTCCGTATGTTTCGTTTGTTCCCCCAAGAATCTCAACCCCACCATCTAACAAGGCTTTTCCTCGAGCGATACAGTCATCCATTAAGATAGATGTAAATATAAAGGAAACTTCCTGATTCATCACTTTATAGCTATAAAGCTGTGCTTCAACACTTAAATCAAAATAATAATCTAATAATTTTTTATATTGATCATAGAAATCTTCAAACGTAGCTATTTTAGATAGCGGTTTTACTTTAACATCACCTGCTTTATAAATATGATCCATCGGATCATATCCTTCATTTAAAGCCAGCTGCATGATTTTAACTAAATTCAATAGAGTATTAGGTGTTCCAACACTTTTTCCTTGAATAACAAACTCGCCACAGCCAAAAGGGATATACTGCTTAGCCGTTTCACGGTCAACCCTCATTGCATATTCAACAGCTGGAATATTGACTTCATCGTTATATAAAGTAGGATAAGTAGCTCCCGATGCAATACATTCATAGGCCATATCTTTAATATCTTCAGGCGTATCTTTACATAGCCGTAATGTAAATTGTGGTTCTGCATACCTTGTATCTTTGCAGACGCGTAAACAGATTCTTGTAAACATATCACATGCTTCAATATTATCTCTACCTTCACCACCCACGATAATTCTACCATTTACCGTAGTACGTCTATTTTCAATCATTAACCATAAAGATTTTAAATAACGATATGCATCATCTTCGTTGATTAAATGATTATCAATATCATGTTTTAAATACGGTCCTAAAACGATATCCATCCGTCCATAGTTAATAACACCAGCACATAAAGCATAGATCCAAAAAAGCTGTAATGCCTGATGAAAAGTTTCTGGTTTATTTTCCTTTATATGATGCAGACTTTCATACATAAGTGATAAATCTGCCTGACGTTTAGTAGAATTTGTTTTGAGCATTGCTTCTTTGACTAGCTCTTTTTGTCTTTCAATAACATCTTTTAATAATCTCATTGCCTCTATAGATGCTTTAATAAATTCGTTTTGTTTTTGCTGTTTTAATAAGTCAATAATGCCATTAATGCCATTATCCATTAATTTACGATAATCCAGCATCATTCCACTCAACCTTGCAGTTGCCATAAATGGATATTTACAATCAATAAAACGTCCCGTTGTCGTATCATTTAAGATATCTTGACAATACAGTGATTTTAAATCATGATCCTGCCAAAAATCATATAATACATCAACTCTTGCTTTTTCTTCTTCACTTTCCAACAAATTTTTAAACTCTCTTAATTTATGGAAGACACAGTAATGTCCAACCCCACCGACACTCGTTACACAACCAAAGCCAATTGGTAAAAAGTCTAGGCGACCAGCAATTAAATCAGTATCTTCGATCGTTCTAAATAAAACAGGGTAAATAGTTTTTAAACAATTTATCTCTCTTCTAGCTTTATCCAGTCCAATACTGTCTTTGTAAGCCCGGGTATATGCTTCCATGATTTCCAACTGTTCAAGCGGAGTTTTTTCGCAAGGAATTTTAACACTCACTTCACAATTCTGAATCCCATCAATATTAATTTTAGCCATATTTCTTCTCCTCGATTTTAAATTTGTAATGAATCAAATAAAAGAATAAATACGTCACTTTACATTATCAATATATCAAAACAGTTTAATTTAGTCAATATTTTTAATCATTTTAATTCATTTTTATTCATAATGTTTCAAAACAATTCTTTAAAAATAAACTCCTGCAATAAATTTACATCTATAATTCTAAATTCTTTTCAATAAAATCCTTGATTATATCTTTAATTCTTCATATTGAAAATATTTTATGATCTTTTTAATTTAACCAGTACATCATAAAAAAAGTGAGGTGAATTTACCTCACTTTAAATTATCTTGATAAAATCAAGTGGTTTTTTAGATTTCTGATGCATTACTTAATTAATTGTAAAGTTTCTGTATTAGTTGAAAATTTAGTTAAAAAATCATCGTACCATTTTTTTATTTCCTGCATTTGTGCAAATTGTTCTAATGATGGTGTTCCTGATAAAATAGTATTATCACTATATCGATAAACGATCAAAGATTCCCCACCAACTGAATAACCGCACGTATTTTGGCTTGGAATATACATATAGCCAGTTTTAGCATCCAAATCAAATCCAGCATCTAAAACCATACATAACTTATTCATAATAACTATTTTATAAGCTTCATTTGAACTGATAATTTGACGACCAACACTGTCTTTTTCATAATTATAACCATTTTCCTGAATCGTTTCCAATACTTCACCAGCTGTTGTTTGAGCATCTTTAATCAAATTAGTTCGTGTTTCTTCATTAAAATATCTTATAGCCCACTGAACAAATAAATCTGTAGATAATCCTAATCCTTCAAAATTTTCCTGGTATGCTTCATAAGCCTCTTTTCGTCCCATAATCACTAAATTTTTCAAGATCATCTTCATCTACAACAAATTTTCCATCTTTTAAACAAAAATATAGCCACTGATCTGATGCATCTTTATCAGGTATAACTTCAATATTATAAATGTCATCTATTTCCAATGGCTAACTAATAAAATGATCTTTGGGAGTTCCTTCAACATCAAAACTAACACTAAAATTCATCTTGGCAAAACCAAATTTCCAAAATAATCCCGTACTATCAAAGCCGTTATCTTTTAAATCATTATCATCAATAATCTCTTCAACATCATTGATCGTTTCGACTGTCTTAACTTCTTTATTATCACCACAGGCAGTCAGAGTAAAACACACAATACATACTAATAATACTTTAATAATTTTTTTCATTGTAATATCCCTTCCCCATTTATTATTTTTTGATATTTTAGAATTCTTTCCCTTTGTATCTATTCTAAAACCACTGTTTATATTTCAACAATCACCTCTCTAGTTATCAACAATATAATTAGTTCTATAAATTTTACAGCAAGATAATGTAATTTCCCTATAACCCTTGATAATTTTGTATATTATAAAAATTATATATTAATAAATCTTAAAAAGCACAGAAATTAAAAGTACATTTAAAAACATGATTCATCAAGATTTAAACTTTTTTTATTTACATTTAACTATAAAATTTAAAATACTATTATTGTATCATGTAATCGATTACAATACAATTATAATAATATATAATTATCGTATTCCTCATTTATTCCAATAATTTTCTATCTTTTTTTCAATTAATCCTTCTCCAATAACAATTATTACTTCCTGACCTGTTTTGATTGGTTTAATGCTTATCTCGTGATGTGTAGCGTTTAATTCGATCCATTCATCATTTGGTAATTGCATAAAACCTTTAATTCTAAATATTTTTCCACACGATGAATCGTCCATCAACGCTTTAACTGCCGCTAATAATTTTTCTTTAGATAAATGAACATTCATAAAATAAAGAGATGTAAATGTTTTACTTTGATCAAAACTTAATTTTACATAATTTTCTGATTGATATCCACAAGACAAGATATCATTAAAATCTTGATCTTTTAAATCATCCCAATTTTTACAGATAATTTCATTTTCTAACCGCCGTTTACACTGAACCTGCTTCAAGGCTTTATTTAGATGATCCACTGTATTTTTAAGCTCTGCTTTTGAAGCATCCTGACTTTTACTTAAAATAACACATCCAGCATTAGCTACTTGTGATGCCAACAAATAATCAGATTCTTTAGATAAATTATTTTCCAACTTTGCATCTACGATTGCTATAACATTACCAATTTCATACCACTTGTTTAATGGCTCTTCATAAAGAACATCAAAAAATTCATCAACATCATATATCCCTGATGGCTCGATTAAAATCCGATCATATCGAAGCATTTTCATCGCAATCAATTTAGTTTTAAATCTTCTTCGATGGGTTTCTTCATCACAGCCACCAGATATCATCTCTAATTCACATTTATCTCCCATCACATCTTGAAGCAGCATCATATCAACATTAACTGCCCCAAAATCATTTTCAATAATACCTATTTTATATCCTTTTTTAAGCAAATAATTAGCATATTTCTTTATAAAAGTTGTTTTTCCAGATCCTAAAAATCCTGTTATTAAATCTATTTTTATCATCGTTATATCCTTTCATTTTTTTATTTCACTACCAGTTTATAGCTTTTTTAGTAAAATAACAAGGATCATGCTAATCCTTGTTATTTAATAAGTCATTATATTTATCTTTAAGATTCTGTGAAAAATTTATTTTTTGCTTTGATCCATATTCATAAATAAATATCCAGGCTTGATCATTTTCATACCATTCAGCAATTTCTAATGCTTGATAAATAATTTCATTTTTAGATCGTTTAACATGTCTAAAATAGTAATTTAACTCCTTATTAGTAAGAGAATCTGATAGAGAAAAAATAAGTATTAAATCTGATAAATTTGCAATTAAATTATTAAGATAATATCTTCTATCATCATATTTTTTATCTTACATAGTTTTGCTTCCTGCTCATTGATTATTTACATACTAATATCAATAATTATTTTTTGCCTGTTGATACCATGAAAATGCCGATATAAAACATCCAACAGATAAATAGTTAAACATTCACTACTAAGAGTTACATTAGTAGCACCTAAAATTAATTTTCTCATTTTTTCTTCATCAATTTGTGATTGCCACATATGGTCAACAACTTGATCAAACAATTCTTCTTGTGCCATTTTAACTGAACGAAACGAATCATCGGCAGAAAAAATATAGACCTTACAGCCATAACATATTATATATTTGGTATAAATAATCTGCAGCTTCTTGATAATGTTCGTCTAAAGGCGATAAAGCTAGTAAATGATTGATAAACCGTTTGACTTCAAAGCGCTATTTAGAACGCATTGGTTTGGGAATAACGCGATTAGGTGCAAAATAATATCCAGCATAAGCACAATCTAGAAAATATTGAATTTGACTAAATATATTAGGCTAATCAACAACTTCTTCTTTTTTTTGCTTTTGGCAGCATTTTATATACTTAAACAAAAGCATCGATTGTATTTTTAGGATCTTTATGATCCAGTAATTCTCTTAATTCTTTAACTTTCATCTATTTCCTTACCATTACTAATACATCCTTCAATATATGTTAAGATATCATCACGATGTTCTTCATGAAGGATATCATGACGCATATTATCAAATAAAACATATTCAATATTTTCAACACCTTGTTTTTTCATTAATGCAACAGTTTTAACAATACCTTTGCCAAAGTCACCCACAGCATCATTTTTACCAGATAAAAGATAAATTGGAAAATCAATCTTTATTTTATGATCTTTTTGACAGCAAAAAATCATTCCTGATAATAATTCTCTAAATAAACCAACACTAACATGTTTCAAACAAAGGGCATCATTTAAATAAATATTACGTTCTTTTTTATTTGCTAAAAGCCAATCGATATTAGATTGGGGATCCGGAAATTTTTTATTGTAGTTATCAAAAGCAAGTGAATCAATTAATTTACTATAGTTATCTTCACCAATTTTGTTGCCATGCTGTTTAACTATGAATCTAATTATTTTTAATACTAATAACGGTTGTGTTCCTGTTCCTAATAAAAAGCAGCCTTTTAGATCAAGTTCTTTATTCTTTTCTATCAATATCATTCTAGTAATAAAAGACCCCATTGAAAAACCAATCATGTAACATGGTAAATCTGGATATTTCTTTGTCATGATCAAATAACTTTGATAAACATCAGCAACTACATTTTGAAAACTGCCCTCTTTACCAAAATAACCTTTAATTTTTCCAGCATACAAAGATTTTCCATGACCAATTACATCTATTCCAAAAACTATAAAACCCCGCTTTGTAAAATAAGTTGCAACATCTTCATAGCGGCCAATATGCTCAGTTATGCCATGAACTAACTGAATCATTCCCACTGCTTTATTTTTGGGTTGCCATATTTTACCATAAATAGTTGTTTTTTTATCACTTGATATAAATTTCATCTGTTTTAACCTTCTTTTCTTTTATATCTATAACAATAACATAAAAGTGCCATTTTTTTAATGACACTTTTAGATAATTTTAATTTTCTGTTGCCTTTGGTGCTGCTTCCATATTTTTTGGTAGGACTAAATTAAGAATGATTGCTACTAAAAATACAACTGCAACACAGTTTTCAGCAAAAATATTTTGAACTAACTGCGGAAAAATATTAAATATCTCAGGTACTTGAGTAAAACCAATACCGGTACTTAAAGATAAAGCTGCAATCGTTATATTTCTTTGTGAATAACCACATTTACTAATCATTTGTAAGCCGCTTACGACGATCGTTCCAAACATCATAATCGTACAGCCTCCTAATACCGCATCTGGTAAAGTTGCAAGTAACACCCCAAAGATAGGAAATATTCCGGCTAAAATCATAATTAATGCACCTAATCCAATAGTAAAACGATTGACAACTTTTGTCATTGCAACAAGTCCGACATTTTGACTAAATGATGTAATTGGTAAACATCCAAATACTGAAGATAAGGCACTGATAAATCCGTCACAAGCAAGAGAGCCAGAAACTTCTTTTGGTGTAGCATCACGACCAAGTCCTGACATAGCTAAAGCAGAAGTATCACCGATCGTTTCTGTTGCTGAAACTAAGAAAATAAGGACTACCGATAAAATAGCATCAGCATTAAATTCCGGTTTAAATGGCATTAACGATGGTAAAGCAATAATAGATGCATCTTTAAATCCTGAAAAATCTACTACTCCCATGCATGCAGCTACGATATATCCAACTACTAGACCAAATAAAACTGATAATTGTTTCCAATAAGATTTTGCAAAAATATTAAATAAAATACAGCAAAGTAATGTTATAGTACCAAGGATCCAGTTTGTTGCTGAACCAAAATTACTACTTCCGCTACCACCGCCAAAAGAAGCGGCACCTACTGATAAAAGAGAAAAACCAATTGCTGTAACAACACTGGCTGATACGATCGGCGTAATCAATTTGATCCAGTATTTTGCAAACAAGCCTAAAATTCCCTCGATAATACCACCGACTAAAACAGCACCAACGATGGCATTATAGCCATATGTTGGCCCTAAATAACAAAAAACTGAAACAAACGTAAAACTGATTCCCATAACTATTGGTAATCCTGACCCAATTTTCCAAAGCGGGAAAAGTTGGATCAAAGTTCCAATTCCAGCGATGATCATAGCACTTTGAATCAGCATCGCACTATCGCTTGAATCAAGCCCGCTTGCTCCAGCAACAATGATGATTGGTGCAATATTGGCTACAAACATTGCTAAAATATGCTGTAACCCAAAAGGAATTGCTTTACTAACCGGAACCTTTCCATCTAATTTATAAATATTGTCAATACTTTTAGATTTATTATTCATAATATTTTATACCTTTCCTTGATACTTATTTCCTGAATACTATTTTTCCAGTTTTTGGATCCATACTTTCAACAATTGCCAGCGACTCTAAACGATATCCGAGATTTCTAATTACTCTCCCGCCAGATTGGAAGCCTTTTTCAATAGCAATACCGATTCCTTCTAATGAAGCATTTGCTTGTGAAACGATAGAAATCAAGCCCTGCAAAGCACAGCCGTTGGCAAGAAAGTCATCAATGATCAAAACATGATCATCAGGTCCTAAAAACTTTTTTGAAACAATGACCTGATTTTTACATTTATGGGTAAAAGATTCTACTTCAGCTATGTACATATCACCTTCAATGTTAATACTCTTTGATTTTTTAGCAAAAACTACAGGTGCCTTAAAGTATTCAGAGGCAATACATGCAATTCCAATTCCTGATGCTTCAATAGTCAGTATTTTATTAATATGTACACCAGCAAAACGCTTTTTCCATTCTTCTGCCATTTGTTTAAAAAGCTCAATATCCATTTGATGATTTAAAAAACTATCAACTTTAAGAACATTTCCTTCTTTTACAACACCGTCTTTTTGGATCCTTTCTTCTAAACAATTCATTTTTCCACCCCTTCAATATGTTTACATATTCATGAAATATCAATGATATTTCTATTAACAGTATTGACACATGATCATTTTTATTGTATTTCTACTGTACCAAAAATAGTATCAAATTGATATTATCATTTCAATATTTTTTTATTTAAAATGACATAAATATCTTAAAATTATCATATTAAAAAACATAATAACATCCTGCTTAATATTTTTTTATTCCCTCTAAAACTTCTTTTTTAAAAGCTCTTTTTCTTGCATGAATCTTAATATAATTATCAACAAATTCATTTACTGAATTTATTTTACCGTTATTCTTTAATATTTCCCCTAGAACAATGATTTGATTAGCACATTTATAATAACTTTTTCGATACGTACCACCAACTATTGCTTCTGTTCTTTGATCAATTTCATGGAAAAGCCATTGTAAACACTCTTCTTTAAAACTGTCATCTAATTGAAATTTTCTTTTCCATTCTTTAAAATATTCTTCAAAAAGATCATATTGAGATGAATTGATCATTAATCGGCTTTGCAAGTCACTCATGACCCGCCCATCAGCATAGTATATCTTCTCATCTTCTTTTAATAACATTAATAGTAACGGAATGATCGTTCCTTTTAGGCTCATACTCCAGCCAAGAGATTCTTTATCATTGAGACATTCCTGATAGATTTCTTTGTAATCACCTAATAAAAAGCGATATATTTTTAGCTCTTTTTCAGTTACATTTTGATAGCAGTTTTTTAAAAAATGTGTTTTGATTTGTGAAATATTGGTATTTGCGCTATATAAACGTAAACAATTTAAAGCCGTGGGTTTTGATAAAAATGCTGTTTCATAAAAATATGGATCTTTGCATTGGGCTTGAACAGCCACATCAATGATGTCAGCACGAATTGACTGGGATTCAGGAATTTTTTCAATTGCTTCTTTAGCAATTTCAATGCATAAATCATGATTACCTTTTTCTAATGCTAGTTCACAGCACCTTTTATATAATAATGGATGTTCTTGATAAGCTTTTCGAGCATAATTCAATAATTCATCCTGATTGCCTAAATAAAGCGCTCCCTCAATTAAAAACTGCGTTGCTTGATTGCCAGAACGACAAAGTAAATATTCACAAATCTTCTTTATCAATGATTTACTATTTTCAATTTCCTCAGGCCCATATGCTAAAATATCATCAATATGTAAATCTGTTTTACCATAACTATAATAATAATTAAAAATAATTTCAGGACTTTTATCAAGCTTCATCACACAATACAAACAAGCTAAATAAAATTCTTTGATGTCTATTTCAATTAGATCATGATAATTTAAATCATCTAAACATAAATGACCACAATCACCTATTTCATCATTAATATAAAATATTTCCATTTTTTCTAAATCTGATAATAATAAATATGCTTTTTCATACTGCTTAGCTAAAATAATCTCATAACATATTCTAATACATTCTTCGATTTTAGGTAAAACTTTAAAAACATCGCTATAGTGTGATATATAGTCCCAGTCATGATAAATTTCATCATAATATTCTTCATCATAGACCTGCAAATAGATTTCCTCATCTTTTATTTCTTCAAATATTTTTAAATATTTATCTATATCATATGATACTTCTTTTGATGATGTATCTAAACTTTCTAAAAAATTTGTCCGATAATCACTATTTATTTTTCTTGCATATGCATAGATCCAGTTATCTTTATCTTTTTCATTCATTTTAGATAATTTTTCTTTTACTAAAGTTATAAATTGTTGATAATCCATATTTATTACTACTGAATATTCAGCTTACTCCTTTTTTATAAATATATTTAATGATCAATTGTTAAAAAACTTGATTTTTTATGTTTTGAACAAGTTCTTTTAATTCATTTGGTAAATTCTTTTCATCCATCTCTAAGACCTTTTTTCCTAACTGATAAATAAGTTCTTTGGGTATTGCCGTCTGTTCAATTTGATAAAAGTTTTTAACTTCTAAACTGCAAATCAAATTTTCTTGTCTCATCTGATTAATTAAACAAAGTCCTTCTAAAGATTTTACCCGACTTAATGCTACATACAACTGCCCGCAATCAAAAGAATAGGGAATCAAATTGATCTTTTCATAAGTTTGTCCTTGACTCTTATGCATTGTTATCGCATAAGCTAATCTTAAGGGAATTTGTGAAAATGACCCAACTTTCTTTTTACTTAGTTTATGATCTTCGATTTCATCGTCAATACTTTTAGCTAGAACATAATCTTCGATGACCCATTCATGATAACCAAATTCAATTTTTAGATTATTGGCATCTAAGCAAACTGTTACACTTCTTTCATTAAGTTCTTCAATCACACCAAATGATCCATTTTGATAAAAGCTGCCTTCAGAATCATTGATCAATATCATTACTCTAGCTCCTACTTTTAAACGCAACTCATCTTGAGTGGGCTTATCATAGCTTTTAACATCACCACTTATTATTGATTTATAAATTTTAGCTCGAGAGGGAATTTTATCTAATTCTTCATGATTGATCTTATTAGCTACTTTATTAGTTGCTGTTAAGATGATTCCATCATCGATCTTTTGATGTTTAGCGTGATGGTTGAAATAAGCAATAGCTGAACTATCACCGATACGAATCTTATTGAGTTCACGAATAAATTCTGGATCATTTTGTCTAATAACTTCTTTTAATTCGATTATATGAAAATCCAAATCTTGCCAGTTTGTCGATTCAAAAGCATATCCTTTATTGTAAGTAGGATATAATTCTTTTAAAACCTTTTTATCATTAGGCGTTGTAACTGGTGGTAATTGAAAAAAATCACCAACGACAATTATTTGTTTTCTTTTTAAAGACTGCTCTTCAGCTTTCATTATCGTTCTTACCACAAAATCAAACAAATCGATTCGACACATACTAATTTCATCAATAATGATGATATCACTCTCTTTTACAACTGCGGGAACTTTTTTAATATTATGAATAACTTGTGGTTCTGGTGATGCCTGGAAACAGCGATGAATAGTTACCCCTTTAATATTGATTGCAACAATTCCGGTTGGCGCACAAACTAAAACATTTTTTCCTTGTTTTTCTACTGTTTCAATAAAATGATTGAGCACAAATGATTTACCAGTCCCTGCCCCACCAGTTAAAAAAATATTTTTTCCTGAAAGTAAATGATCATATGCTTGTTTTTGATCAGCAGTTAATGAGCGATTATCTTGTTTTGATCGTATTATTGATTTAGATAATTTAGGTTGTTGTTCTTTTTTTATTTTATTTTCTTCACCAAGATATTTTTTTGCATCTTCTTCTAAAATAAAACTTTTATACTGAGCCCCTTGATATTTATCTACTTGTTTCTTACATTCTTCCCATGAATAATATATGCCTGTTTTTCTTCCTTTTTTTACAGCATAATATTTTTTCATAATAGTTGTGTCCTCCTATCAAAATATGATCATTTAACATTTCTTTTATCTTATACAGCTTCATTTATAATATATACAGCTTCATTTATAATATATACAGCTTCATTTATAATAATAATTTATTATATTGTCTCATTTCATCACTTATTTAACAAGCAATTTCTTAAATTTCATCCTATAATAAAAATAGCGTTACTATACTCATAATATTTTACAGTATATTTGGATGTGCAGATAAATCCAGCGCTATACTGATATTTGAACGATCTAACAACACTGGCGTAGTTTTATAAACTGCTTTTATCAATTTTATATATTTCAAATTAAAAACATTGATAAATGAATATTTTAAATACTAGCATAATATACTTGTGAATATGTAGTTTATATATTTTATTATTACGAAAAAATGGTAAACAATCCAAAAGTTCGGAGTTAATTATAGATATTAGAGAAATTTTTATTTATATTAATTACTTAAGAGAAGATAATGGCATGATTAAAGTTATTACCAGCGTGAAAAGATCGGGAAAAATATAAAGCTTTACATAAAGGAAAAACTCATTATAACGAACTTAAAAAACAAGAATATAATATAGGTATAGGTGTTGAAGAAGTAAGGGAAAATCAAAATAGTAAAAACATAAGAAAACAATTAGAAGTTGATTTTATTGCTTATAAAGGTAATAATAAATATTATATTCAATCAGCTTTTACACCTCATGATAATAATAGAAAAATTCAGGAAGAAAGACCTTTATTAAACATTGATGATTCATTTAAGAAAATTATAGTAGTAAGTCAATATATGAAATTAAAACGTGATGATAAAAGTATAACAGCTATGAAAATTAGAGTATTTCTAAAAAATGAGAATAGTTTAGACTTATAGCCTAAAAGAATAATGATTATTAACGAAATAATTAATCATTGTTCTTTTCTATTTGTACTAAATCTTCAACTATGTTCCTAAATTTGAGATTTACTAATCAGTTATCTTGATAATCAAATTTATCAGGATATATCAATTTTATAAAAAATAATTTAACTGATTTTAGCCAAAAATATATTTTATATGAACAAGTATATACTACTTATTTTAAATCATAATATTTTTTGGTATGATCAAACGCAGTATTAAATGATCATTAATCATTCTTAAATATGCTGGTGAATAATTTTCTTTTATTGGAATCAAGCACTTACACAATTATTTCTTTTACTCCGTAATATTTAATAGATTTTATTATTCATATCAAAAATTTTTATATTAATCCCTGTCTTTTTTTATTAGACCATTTAAAAAGGTATTTATTTCTATAGCAATATCACCTGTTGTTGTTGGAAGTCTTAGAATTGGAATATCAGCCTTTTTCAAAATACTGTTTTTTAATTTATCTCTCTTCATTTGAACCTCGGTACTATGATGGTCACCATCAACCTCAATTACACCAATTGGCAATTTATCCATATCATAATATATAACAAAATCACAACTTGCACCATTGTCTATAAAATTTTGTTCCTGTTCCGTAAGCGTTAGATTAGTCGAAACAATTTGTTTTAAATAAATTTGCATCCGAAAATACAAGCGAGAGAATTCTTGCTTTTCCATAACTTCCCTTAAAAAAGCGGCAGCAATTTGTTCAGATTCATATCTTGAATCTTTTTTATTTAAACGCCTTCTTAAATTTTCTAATGCACTATCATATTCAGCATAAAGTAAATCAAAGCCAGAGATTACGGGGCTTTCAAAAATACTGTCATCTTTTGCATAATATTTCATATACTTTATAAGTGGTTCGATATATTTATTATTGTCTTTAAATATGTCTTTTCCAGTAACCAAAGTAAATTTATTTTTTGCTCTAGAAACGGCAACATTAATTAATCTTGGATCATCAACAAAATCAATTTGGGGACTTTTTTGTGCTTTTTTATCTAATACAGTAGAAAATATTATTTCATTGCACTCTCTTCCTTGAAATTTATGTACTGTAGATTTTATAATTTCTGATGAAAGTAATTCTTGTGCTAAATTCACTTGTCGATTATACGGAGCAATAAATCCTGTGTTTTCATCTATAAATCCACAATCATCCGTTACTTTTAAAAAAGATTCTAATTCACGTCTGTTTTCTAAAGTTCTCATATGATTTCCCTTTGATGTAACGATCAAAGATAATGCATCTTCACCATGATCTTCTCTCATCGGAACCAGTTCGTTATTATAAAACATTTTATTACAAAATTGGATAATTTTAGGATGACACCTATAATGCTCTTTTAATAATGTTTTGGGGATTTTGCTACCAAAAACAGCAATTACAGAATCCAGCAAACTTAATTTTTCACAATCATATAGATTATTTGGTGCTTTTAACCCTCCTTTTGATGGTATAAATTTTAATTGCTTTCTATCGCCTACTACTATTATATTTTTTGCACAAGCAAAACTTATAACTCCAGATAAAATATCCTGCTGTGAGGCCTCATCTATAATTACATAATCAAGTAGATATCCATTAGATATAGAATTAAATAGTGACTGTGTCCCACTACCAATCACTGGGAAACATTTCAAAAATTCATTGAATCTACTCTTATATGTAGAATCTGTAAAATGAAGTTTATTAGTAGATACATTTTGAGTGATATAATGGTAAAAATAATTTAATGATTTTTGTGTTAAATCTTTTAAATCATTTTTATAATTATTGTGTTTTAGTTTTTTATTTATTTCTTGAATTTCAATTTCTTTTTTATGAATCATCGTCTTATAATATGTATATTGTAATGAAAAAATAAAATTTATTTTATCTATATTATTTTGTAAAAAATTGGGGTTAAAAATTTTATAGTTAAACAATAGTTGTATTCGATTAAAAAAGGTTAAGGGTTTATCTAATAAATGATTTAAATACACCATAAGATTTACAATTTTATCTTTGTTTAATTTGTATTTGTTTATAAAATTGATTTCTAATTCAGGATGCAGGCTATGCCATTGTTCTAAATAACTCAGCTCTATTTCCAATTCTTTTAATTCCACATTCAATAAAGAAATTTTATTTTTAAGCGATAAATTATGAGAAATTCTTTCTGAAATTTCTTGAATTTCATTTATATCTACTTCTTCAGATTTAGGAATTTCTTGAAATTTCATATTTTTAAAAAATTTTTCTCTATTCTCTTTCTTTCCTAATTTCGCAATTATTGAATTTAGATGATATTTTTCTAATTTTTCATAAATATTTTTAACAGCATCATTGTTATTGGAAATAATTGCACATTTTTTCCCATTCACCACAATATTTGCTACAATATTCAATATTGTTTGCGTTTTACCTGTTCCTGGTGGTCCTTCAATAATACTGATTTGTGAACTAAAAGCTTTTTCGACAGCTTCCTTTTGCGTTTCATTTATATCAAAAGGATAGATCAATGGCTTTTTCTGGACATATTTATTACATTCTCCATTTAAATATGAATATAATGCTGTATTTTCTACTGCCATAATTGAATTTATTTGTTTTAAAAGATTATCTTTTATTTTTTTATCATCTTTATCTGAAGCAAGCAAAAATTGCCTTTTAGCTGTATTTCTAAAATATTCTAATAGATTTCCATGTTCCTTATCATCTTGTAATATCTTAATTCTTTCAAAATTAAAAACATATTTCTTATTAGAAGTAAGATAAGAAACTACAATATATTTATCACCATATAATTCGGCATTTTTAATCCGAGAAATACAACCTGTTTTGTTATCATAAATTACATTTGCATCAAGTTTCTTAGTAGGCGCAATTTCAACATCTTTAAGCTCTTTAAAATAACATTTTTTTGATTTATATATAATTTTTAATATTAACTCATTTCTATTCTTATCACTATATATTTCCCAATCTTCATAGTTTTTCACTTCTTCATCGTTTATAAAAATTTTTACCATAACCATTACCCCAAAAATATCCTTAACTTAGCTTATCTATGATTCCATTAGATTATTATCAAATTAACTTGCCTGTTCACAATGAAATCTAATATATTTATTATAATATTAATTATTAACTAATACAATAAATGTAAGCGGTAAATTATGTTCATATCAACATAATTTACCTTATGTTTAGAAAATAATTATGTTAAGAAACTATAGAGAAGTCCTCTTTTTTATAAGGTCTTCTCATTTTTTTTACTTCATTTTCTTAACATAATTATTTAACCATTCTTTCAAATCATTTTTTTCGTTTTCGTTATATTTCGAATCAATTCCCAATTCTTTATTTCCACTCATAATTTGTTCTCTAATTTTAATATTGTCAGGTGTTGCATAAATTTCTGTTGTAGTTACTGATGAATGCCCCAAAAACTCTTTTATTGATAATAATGGTACTCCATTATTATATAAATGAGTCGCTTTGGCGTGGCGAAATGAATGTGGATGATACTTTCCCTTAAATTTATCTGGATATTTGACTTTTAAATTTAATACTATTCTATTGATCAAATCATATATGCCAAATCTTGTGTATGGTTTCTTAAATTTGGTATAGAATAAATACCCATCACCGAAATCAGTATAATTTTTATTTAGATATCTTTTAATAATTGTAACCAGTTCCTTGCTTATAAGAACAACTCTTGTTTTATTCCCTTTACCATTTCTGATAATTATTGATGGCATTGCCTGCTCTAGAATGACATCATTTTTCATTATATTAATCAATTCAGAAACTCTAGTGCCTGTTTCATAAAGAACAGAAATGATAACTAAAGTTTTGTAATCTTTATATTTTAAAACATAATCGATAATGAGCTTTATTTCCTCTTCTGTAAAGAATGATATTACTTTAGAACTTCCTTTTTTATTTTGAATATTCAATATTTTTGAACAGGAATATACTAGATCAGGATTGTTACGTTGAACATATTTAATAAAACTTTTAATGGCTGCTAATCTTTGATTTCTGGTACTAACACTTGCTTTCCTTACATCTTCACACCAATCAAGAAAACTTAAGATTACATCTTCTGATAGAATTGTATTAAAAGTAATTTTGCTGGGTTGGATATTATATTTATCATTAAGAAATTCAATAAGTAAACAAAAAGTTGAAGAATATGATAGCAATGTATTAATAGAATAGTTTCTTTCATTAATTATATAAGCTGTCAAAAAATTTTGTAATTGAAGACTGAATTTATCAGCATTTTTACTCATTGGTCATCACATCCTTAAATAAGTATTCTGATAAACTATTATTTGCTTCAATTATTTTTTTCTTTTTGTCGATAGTAAATTGAAGATAATGTTCTGTTTCTTTAATACTGTTATGTCCTAAATATCTGTGCAGATAAGCGAGTATTACATTTTCATCATATCCCTTTGTTAACATAAGATTATAAGTTGTATTTGTGAATTGATGTCTAAGATTGTGCAAGGTTGCATTTGTATTAAAGTTTAGTGATTTCAATATGTCTCTATAAAATTTTAATAGATATGCATTATCTATCTGGTTTCCTCGAGTATTACAAAAAATAATTCCTGTCCTTATATTGTTGATATGCAAATTATTTTGACTCAAAAAACTACTGTTTATGCATTCGTAAATTAGTTAAAATTAAATATAACTAATTTAATTTGATAATATTTTATTCAAATTATTTTATGCCGAGAAAACTTATTTATAGTGGATATTCCTAAGTTATACTTTTTCATAAGCAAAATCTTCTTGATTTTGCTTGGTTTTAACGGTTCTTAGGAATTTGGCTCCACTGTAAATAAGGAAATTGGAATAAATTAATTTGATTGTTTGTGCCATTATATTTTGCTATTTTTTACTAATTAGCTCATATCTTTTACTTCTGT
>NZ_JMLH01000004.1 GCF_000686665.1 Thomasclavelia saccharogumia DSM 17460
ACATGGAAATGTAAAAACTAAAAAGGCCAAAACGCGCATAACAGCTAGCTTTTGGCCTTTTTTTAATAAATTTTACTGCGAAACTCAAGATTTTAGAGCTGTTTGCAATTGAAAATACATAAAATTAAAAAAATGAAGATTTTATCTATATTTATTGTTTTTGTCTGATATTAATATTACGATTAAAAATTATTGATAAATTAAAATGTTTTAAATAAAAATAGAATGATGAATTATATTTTGAAGATGCTATCAAAATTAGAAATAATAATTAATTTAAAATAGATATTGTTGAAAGATGTCGAAAATGTTAAAATGTACAAGTATATTGGAGGAGTGATTGTGAGTAATAAGATTAAAGGTTCATTGTTATTAGTGTTAGCGGCAATGATTTGGGGCAGCTCTTTTATTGTGATGAAAAGTGCTGTAGATTTTTTAACGCCTAATGTGTTACTTTTTATTAGATTTTCATTAGCTACAGTAATCATGAGTATCATGTTTTATAAATATATTAAAGATATAAAATTAAAGGATCTTAAAGGTGGAATGATTACTGGTACATGTCTATTTTTAGCTTATTTGGTGCAAACATTGGGCTTGACTATGACAACTCCTGGTAAAAATGCATTTTTAACAGCTGTGTATTGTGCAATCGTACCATTTTTGGTTTGGATATTTTATCATAAACGACCTGATAATTATAATTTTATAGCGGCTGTACTATGTGTTTTAGGTGTTGGTTTAGTTTCTTTAGATGGTGATTTGTCCATTAATATGGGGGATCTATTGACACTTATAGGAGGTCTTTTTTATGCGTTTCATATTCTTGCAATCAAGAAATATTCTAAAGAGATGCATCCGATAAAACTGACAACTTTACAGTTTGCAATGACAGCAGTATTAGCTTTTCTAGGAGCTTTGTTCTTTGAGGATATTTCACTGATCAAACAAATTGATAGCAGTATTATTATGCAGATTGGTTATTTAGCTTTTTTTGCTACAGCAGTTACCTTGCTTTGTCAAAATGTTGGTCAACATTTAGTTAGTGAATGTAATGCTGCAATATTGTTAAGTTTAGAATCAGTATTTGGTGTCTTTTTTTCAGTTTTATTTTATGGGGAAGTATTAACATTAAAAGTATTTTTAGGATTTATTATAATTTTTGTTGCAATTATTGTTTCAGAGACAAAATTATCCTTTTTAAAGATAAAAGCCAGGGGAGGTGAATTAAATGTTTAAAAAAATTGTAAGTTTTATTATTGCTGGATTATGTTTACTTGCTTTAATTACTCCGCTACGGGCTCTTGAAAATAGTGAGGATATTGGTTTAACAGCACAATATGCAGTTGCCATCGATGCTAAAAGTGGATTAGTACTCTACAACAAGAATATGGATGAACGGATGTATCCTGCTAGCATGACAAAAGTTATGACGACGATCGTTGCTATTGAGATGATCAAAGATTTTAATGCAACGACCGTAATCACTCAAAGTGATATTGATACTGTTTGGGAAACAGGGGCTTCATCAGCTAATTTTGAAATAGGTGAAACAGTTACATATAATGATTTGCTGCTGGGGGCGATTTTACCAAGCGGTGCCGATGCTACAAGAGCATTAGCAAATAATTTATGCGGTAGCCAAGAAGAGTTTGTTAATAAAATGAATGAGTTGGCTGAAAAATTAGAGTTAAAAGATACTCATTTTGTTAATACGACAGGAATTCATGATGAAAATCATTATACAACCGCCCATGATATGGCGCTAATTGTTAAGTATGCTGTTGAAAATGAACAATTTAGAGAAATATATTCAAAACGCTTTGCTACTTCTTCAAATGGTTTACATCAATGGGTGAATAAGTCGATATATAATGCTAATAGAAGTCATATTGATACTAGCAGTATTTTAGGTTGTAAAAGTGGTTATACAGATGCTGCTAAAAACTGTTTATCAAGTTTGGATATAGTGGGTAATAATGAAATTATTACTATCGTAGGTAAGTCAATTAATAATGATCTTAAACCTCGTGCTGCAGTACAAGATACTTTGGATATTGTAAATTATGTTAGTCAAAATTATTCAATGCAGTCAATTTTAGCTAAGGGAACGCAAGTTAAAAATTTAGATGTAGAAGTAGCAAAGGACAATCAAAAGATCGTGATTGAAAATCAAAATGATGTTTCTGCTTTTTTACCTAATGATTTTAATAAAGATGATTTAAAATATAAGTATTCTTTTGAAAAGCTTGAAGCTCCTTTAGAAAAAGGAACTAAAGTTGGTAATTTAAGCATTTATTATGGTGATTATTTATTGTATCAAGAAGAGTATTTTAATGATATAATGATTGAACGTGATGCTGTAGGGGATGTTAAAGGGAAAATAATAGATTTTATTTTTCCTTATGGATTAGCAATCTTTTTAGTAATTCTTTATTTCTTTATATCTAAAATAAAAAAATATCAAAAAGTAACAGTTAAGTAGTGCTGTTACTATTTTAATATGATATATTTTAAATAGAATTATTAAAAAAATCGTTATTTTAGAATGGATAAAAATGAGAAAATGTTATCGTTGTGGTAGTGAAATGTTAGAAGAATATGGTTTGAAAATAAGCTCATTAATGGCGTGAGTCGCACTAGTATTGTTATCTAAAGGCCAGGAAATTATGACTGAGGAATTTGGTAAAGTAAAAGTAGCAGTTTGCCCTAAAAGTGGGGAAATATCATTATATATTGATAATTATAAGATATTAGAAGAAAAATAAGAGTAATTGAAATGTTTAAAAATGATATCAATAGAGAATGATTGATTCGAATATTGAAATAATAAATATTAATGATAATAGTCTTGAAATGTTAGAAAAAGACAGTCTTTATACTTCAAAAATCAAATTTATAGATGTCTATAACGAATGTTGAATATTATAGTGGTACGATTGATTTTTTAACAATGTAGGTAATCTTGAGATATAAGAAATATAAATGAAGAATATAGGTAAACTTTTAACATTATTTGATAATCTTTTTAAAGAAAATTATGTTTGATTATTTCTAGAAATATTAATGAAAAAATAGCTAAAAATATATGAAAAATAATTAATGATAGATAAATTGTTGAAGAATTATCACTGTGTTATCAAGAAAAGTATAAGCAATGGTAAACAAAAATTCAGGGAACTATTGCTAAATATCAAAATCTTGAGAAATGTCAAATTCATCTAAATATACTATAGATCATTTAAAATTAAGTGGATGAACAACCAAATAATAAAGGATTGAAATTATTGTTATTGCAATCCTTTTTAGTAGTATTATATATTTTTATCTTTATATAAAAAGAAGCTATAACTAATTTATTAATTATAGCTTCTTATAAATTTATTCATTTACATTTTCAAATGCTTGAGGAATTAATGGTGCAGGTTTTTTTATTCGATGGTCATAAATAAGAATCGTTAAAAGACTGCAAATAACGATAATTCCAATAAACACAATGATTTCATAACTTATTGAAACATTAGGCATACTGATAACTTTTCTAAAGCCATCAACACTATAAGTGAAAGGAACAAATGGATGAATAGCTTTAAAAATTGCTGAGGATGTTTCCAATGGATACGTACCTGCAGAACCACCCAAGTTGATTACCATAAAAACAAGTAAAATAAATTCACCAATTTTTCCACAGACAATACTTAATAAAGTTACTAAAGCCATCGATGCAGCACCAACAATAACCGCAAAGATAAATGTCATTAATAATTGCTGTGGAGCAAAATCACAAAATAACATCAAAGATCCAATCATTATAATTGCTGCGATAGTAGAAATAGTAAACCAGACAGTTGCTTTAGATAACCAGTACTTTAAGCCGCTTTCAGCTTTTTCAATATCATTAAATAATGGATACATTAAGGTAAATGCCATACAGGCAACATATAGTCCAACACTCATCATATATGGAGCCATACCGTGACCATTATTTTCAACTGTAGATATTTCTTGATGAGATAGTTTTACTGGTGTTGATAACATGTCAAATGTGTCATCACTGCTTTTAATTTCACTGACTTGTTTAGCACCATCACCTAATGATGAAGCCAATGTAGTAGTTCCGTCTTTCAAAGTTAGTAAACCATTATTTAAAGTATTTGAACCTTCATATAATTGATCAGCTCCAGAAGTAATTTGCTTAGCACCATCAGCTAACTGCTTACTACCATTAAAAATAGTTGGATTATTATTAATTAATGTATTGGTTCCAGCTAATAATTGATTAGAACCAGTTTTAGCACTATTTACACCATTGCTATAAGCAGTAAAACCATTACTTAAAGTTGTTGTTCCTTGATTAAGTGCTAAACTTCCCTGATAGATTGAGCTAGCTCCGTTAATTAAAGTATTTGATGTTATTTGGTCACCTAATCCCGCCTGAACTGTTTTTAAACCAGTATATAATTGTTTAATTGCCTGATTGGCACCTGGTAAAGCCTGAGCAGAACCGCCAGCAAGAGAACTAACAGTAAGTTGTAGATTATTAAATACAGTATCGGTAGTAATTTTAGCTGTTTTTACATTAGTGACTGCTTTTATATTGGCTTCATTAATATTTTGATCATTTTTTATACTTGAAATAATGTTATCAATCGTTTCTTGATCAAGTGTCTTACCAGCGTTGCTAGTTAAAGCGTTTTGTAAGGCTTGATTATAAGCATTGTTTATTTCTGTTATTGATGTTTGAGCACTGTCTAAAGTGTTATCGATGTTATTAAGATAGTCCTTTACATTAAGATTACTACTGTCGTTACTAGTTGTTTTAAGACTTTGATTTAATGCTTGAATACCATAATTTAAAGTTTCTAAAGCCGTTTTACCAGTTACTGGATTAGGAGTTATTAAAGCATTGATACCAGCTTCTGTTTCACTATTTAGTTGGTTATCTAGCGTTGCTTTAGCATTTGTAAGAGCAGTCTCTAACTGTTTGCTACCTTCTTTTAATTGTTCAACACCAGCATCGAGCTGATCAATACCACCGGATATGGCTTGAGTGTTGCTGTTTAATGTATCTAAACCGCTATTTAAATCTTTGACACCATTATTAACAGAGTTGACACCATCAAGATAAGAAGAAAGTCCATAACTTAGTGATGTTGCGCCATCGCTAAAAATCAGAGTACTATCAGCTAATGTTTTTAAATTTGTTGTAATTAAATTATTACCATCAATTAGTTGATTAGCACCATCATTTATTTGATTTGAACCATCAGCAGCTTCATTCATACCATTACCAATATTATTAATTTGTTCAAAAATAGTTTTAGCATATGTTTTAGTAACAGTTGCAGATACCTCATCCTTAATTTTTGTCACTGCAGAATCATCCATTTTTGAGGCAATATAACTTGTTCCTGGATTTGTTATATATGTCAAAATCATTTTTTTAGGCTCTTTTTCTAATAATGTTGTTGCATTTTTAGAAAAATCACGAGGAATAGTAATTATCATATAATAATCACCATCTTTTAGCCCCTGATTAGCTTTAGTGGCACTAACTAAGTTAAAATTCATGGAATCATTTTTTTCAAGATTATTAGCTAATTCTTTTCCTACATCTAAAACAGTTTGATTATATGTTACTTTTTGATCTTCGTTTACGACAGCTACAGGAATACTGCTTGTATTGCCATAGGGATCCCATATCGAACCAAGAAAAATCCCTGAATATATACTTGGAATTGCAATAATTGCTATTGCGACAATGATTAACCATCGGTTTTTTAAAAACGTTGACCATTCTTTTTTTATCATAAATTTTCTCCTTCCATTAGATTTTAATTTATTCTTGAAATCTAAATTATTAATGGATATAATTTATCCATGGATAAAGTTTATCTATTAACAAATACATATTTTAGCTATGTAGATATACTTTGTCAATTAATTTATAAATTATTTTTACAGAAATTAATTTATAAATTATTTTTACAGAAACTATTTTATTTATGATACAATAGATATAAAATATCACTAATAAAAATGAAATGATCAAGAAAGATAAATGTTAATGAAAAAAATAATAATATTTATTAAGTTAGAGGGCTAAAATGATGAAAGTTAAAAATAGTGTCGAACAGGCAATATGCTTATTAATAATGATTGCGCATAGTGATGAAGGAATACCGCTTAAAAGTTATAATATTTCTGAGAGTTTGGGAGTTTCCGACTCTTATCTAAAAAAAATTATTCGCCAATTAGTAGTAGCAGGTTTAATTTCTTCTGAAGCTGGTAAAAAGGGTGGAGTGTCTTTAAAAATGCCTCCAGAAAAAATAACTTTGTTAGATATATTTGAAGCAATTGAGGGGAAAGAACCGTTTGCCAAAGCAACAGGATTAGTTGAACGGGTATTTTTAAATGAATTAAAAGAAGTAAAAGAACAGAAGCAGGCAATGATTTTAGAGGCATTTAATCAAGCTGAATTAAGTTACAAGGAAAAGTTGAAAACAATTACATTAAAAATGGCAATGGTAGAAAGAAAAAAAGATTCTTGAAAATTTATTATATATATTAAAATATTTGAATTATGTAAAATTGAGAAGAGCTATATACAAAAAGTATATAGTTTTTTTTAAAAATTTAGTTGTAACTATTGAAATTACAATAAAAATGTTATATATTATAGTTGTAATAACAAACATTACAACAAATAAAATCTAGGAGGAAATTAAAATGAAAATAGCTGTTGTTTGTGCAAACGGGAAAGCCGGTAAATTGATCGTAAAAGAAGCAGTAGAAAGAGGTTTAGATGTTACTGCTATTGCAAGAGGGACTAATGAAAGTGTAGCGCAGAATTATATTGAAAAAGATTTATTCGCTCTAACGAAAGAAGATTTAGCGGATTTTGATATTATTATTGATGCCTTTGGAGCTTGGAGTGAAGAAAAACTGCCACTTCATAGCACTTCATTAAAGAAATTATGTGATTTGGTTAGTAATACCGATAAACGTCTTTTAGTTGTTGGAGGTGCTGGTAGTTTGTATGTAAATCCTGAACATACAATGCAGGTTATGGATGGCCCTGATTTCCCAGATATTTTTAAGCCATTGGCACATGCTCAAGGAAAAGCATTAGATGAATTAAGAAAAAGAACTGATGTTAAATGGACATTTGTAAGTCCAGCAGGTGATTTTCAACCTGAAGGAAAAAGAACTGGAAAATATATTCTTGGTGGCGAAGAATTGATATTAAATGCTAAAGGAGAAAGTACTATTAGCTATGCAGATTATGCAATTGCTATGGTTGATGAAGCTATAGAAGGAACGCATATTCAAGAAAGAATCAGTGTTGTCAGTGAATAAGATATATAAGAGCTTATAAGAAATCATGGACTTTTGACAAATCAGGAGATAAAAATGTTACAAGAAGAGCGCTTGGATTATTTAATTAGATATTTGTTAGAAAAAGAGCAAAATTATATTTTAGATATTCCGGGTCCAGAAATAGAGAAGGAAATTTTTTGCGAGCACTTATGAAAGTAAAATTGTGATTAAAAAAGCGAATAAGTATAGAGGTAGCGTTTAATAGTATATAAATGCTACCTCTAATTTTTGATTTTTATGATAGAATATTGGTAAAAAGTTATCATAAATCTTGACTTTAGAATTAAATATCGGATAAAAAGAGTGTTTTATGTGCTTATAATCGGCAATTTTTGAAGCGCTTTTTGTACTTTCTGTATTGTGTTTTTAGATATGTTTTCTAATATTTTAAAATTTTTTTGATTTTCTTTTTTGTTCTGTATTTTTTCTTGAGATCAATGCCTAGTTTTTTACCTCTATCATCTGTGATTTCATCACGATAGATGAACTGATATATATTTTTATCGAGGTTGATGCATTGATAATTCTTGGTGATATTTAGCATCATATATTAATTAAAAACAGATTATTGTAGATAACCTTTCATCTAATGAACTAATTTCAAAAGTATTAAAGTATATTATGAAAAAGCTAATCGAAAATGTGGAATTGATTCAGAGGAATGAAACAATATATTCATACTATTTTGAGTTTACAACACAATGACAAAAATATCTGAATACAAAAAACTATGGCAATATATCATGGCAGCAAAGTTAGAAATGTGGCTATGAAATTAGCCGGCAAAGCAGACAAAAGTAAAGATAGGTAAAACACAATGTCATAGTAAATAAAGATGCGATAGAATGTAATTTAATTTTATTGGATTCTTGTATTTTTATTATTGTGTGCAATGAATATAACACTCCAGTAATTATAAAATACCCTTTTTGGAAGATGAAAGCTAAAAATAAACATGCTGTATATGGGTGTATCAATTATCAGAATGTTTTTTGTCTAGTTTTAATTGAAAAACAGTCTATTTGTATTCAAGAAGATATTGGTAAAGCACATCAAGATTAAATAATATATATTATTAAAAATCTTATGGAAATAGTTTTAAACTAATAAGAAAATTATCCTGCAACAAAAAACGCATAAAGGCAAAATATATGCTATAATGTATTACGGAGTTGATTAGATGATTAATACAATTATATTTGATTTAGATGGAACATTGGTTAACTCATTAGGAGATTTAGCTGATACAACCAATTTATTATTAAAAAAGAGAGGGTATCCTACTTTTGAACTTGAGCAATATCGTTATTTTGTAGGAAATGGAGTAGCTAAATTAATTGAAAGAGCGCTGCCATTAGAACATAAAAATGAAGTAAAAGACATCAAGCAGGAATTTGATGAGATTTATGCACAAAACTGTTTAAATAAAACGAAACCCTATCCGGGTATTATTGAGCTATTGAATTATTTAAAAAATAATGATTATAATTTAGCTATTGTAACTAACAAGCCTCAAGTTCATGCTTCTAAAATTGCTAAGACATTATTTCCTGATTGTTTTAAATATATCTTTGGAAATAGTGAGATGCATCCTAAAAAACCCGATCCTTGTTTAACTAATCTTGTCATTAATTTATTTGATGTCAAAAAAGATCAGGTTGTTTATATTGGTGATAGTGATGTCGATATCCAAACAGCAAAAAATACTAAAGTTAAATCGATTGGAGCTGCGTGGGGATTTAGAGGGGCCCAGGAATTAACAAAATGTGGCGCAGATCAGATAGTTTATCATGCTAATGAAATATTGGAGGTGCTCGATGATTGGAGTAAGTAGTTGTTTAGCAGGAGTTAAATGTACTTATCGTGGAGATGATAATTTAATTGAAATCATAAAAGAAATGGTTGATCGTAAAAAAGCAGTTATAATTTGTCCGGAGGTATTAGGAGGATTGGGAATTCCTAGAAACCCTTGCGAAATCAGAAAAGATCGAGTCGTTGATATAACTGGTGAAGACAGGACAAAAGAATATGAATTAGGGGCTAAAAAGGCTTTAGAGATTTTAAAAAGGCATGATGTTGATGTTGTTTTACTTAAAGCTAATAGTCCTAGTTGTGGAAAGAATAAGATATATGATGGCAGTTTTAGTCATACTTTAATTAACGGTGATGGAATTACTTGCCAATTGTTGGAGAAGCATGGCATAATAGTATTTAATGAGGATAAAATTGATGAATTTTTTAAATTTATAGAAAGAAGGAGAGTAGAAAATGGGACATATTTTAAAAGTTGATCCTGTATTTAAAGAAATGATATGGGGAGGACATAAACTAAAAGATATTTATGGCTATGATATTCCAAGTAATCATACAGGGGAATGCTGGGCGATATCAGCGCATCAAAACGGTGACTGTACAATGGCTAATAGTGAATTTGCAGGTAAAAAATTATCTGAACTATGGGCTGAACATCGAGAATTATTCGGTAATATCGAAGGTGATCAATTTCCGTTGTTAGTTAAAATTATTGATGCCTGCAATGATCTATCAGTACAGGTTCATCCTAATGATGAATATGCGGCAGTTCATGAAAATTCTTTAGGTAAGACAGAATGCTGGTATGTTTTAGGAACTGATGAAAATACCCAAATGGTAATGGGACATCATGCTAAGACTAAAGAAGAATTTGTAGCAGCAATTGAAAATGATGATTATGATAATTTATTAAATAAGTTTGGAATCAAAGAAGGCGATTTTTTCTACATTCCTGCTGGAACGATTCATGCAATTTGTAGTGGTTCGTTAATTTATGAAGCACAGCAGTCATCAGATATCACATATCGTGTATATGATTATCATCGTAAAGATGCTAATGGTAATGAGCGGCAATTACATGTACAGCAGTCAATTGATGTAACACAAGTACCATATCAGCCATATACAAATGATAATCAAGTAGTTACAGCAATTGAAAACGGAACTGTTACAAAATTAATTGCTAGTGAATTTTTTACAGTTAATAAATATGACTTAACAGGTAAAAATACAATTATTAATGATAAACCATTTCAATTAGTGACAGTAATCAAAGGTGAAGGAAAAATTGCTGGTAGTGATGTAAAAATCGGTGATAATTTTATTGTGTGTGCTGATCAAAAAGAAGTTGATTATGATGGTAATATGTCAGTGATGATCTGCACATTATAGTGTAATTAATATGAATCAAGGATAATGAAGTAGAGCTGTTGTTCTACTTCATTTTATTAATGACAGAAAAAATAGTTTATGATAGAATGTATACAATTTAAAAGAAATGAGGTAGATTATGGCACATATAAAGTTTAAGTTTGATGTTTTAAATGCTTTTTGTAATGAAGCTTTTGAAAAATTTGGATTCACTCCAGAAGAAAGTAAGGTTATTACCGATGTCTTGTTATTATCAGACATTTATGGAATTGAATCACATGGAATGCAGAGACTTTCAAGATATCATAAAGGAATTGAAAAAGGAATGATCAAGGTTGATGCTAAGCCGGAAATAGTTTTTGAAACGCCTGTTTCGGCAGTAATTGATGGAAATGCGGGGATGGGTCAGTTAATAAGTAAATTTGCAATGGAAAAATGTATTGAAAAAGCTAAGAATGTAGGAATAGCAGTTGTAAGTGTTAGAAATTCTAATCATTATGGAATTGCGGGATATTATGCTAAGATGGCTTGTGACCAGGGGATGATAGGAATGTCTTTTACGAATTCTGAAGCTATCATGGTTCCAACTTTTGCGCGTAAAGCAATGTTAGGATCAAATCCCATTGCTTTAGCTATGCCTGCTAAACCATATCCGTTTTTTTTCGATGCTTCGACAACCGTTGTAACAAGAGGAAAACTGGAAATGTATCGAAAGGCTGAAAAACAGCTGCCTCAAGGATGGGCTTTGGATAAAGATGGTAATCCTTCAACTGATGCACCTGATGTTTTGACTAATATTGCTGATAAAGTTGGTGGCGGTATTATGCCTCTTGGTGGTTCTACAGAACAATTAGGAAGCCATAAAGGATATGGATATGGTATGTTTTGTGAAATTTTTTGTTCTATTTTATCTCAAGGATTGACATCAAATCATACACATACCGATGGTATTGGTGGAACTTGTCATGGTTTTATTGCTATAGATCCAAAAATATTTGGTGATCCTCAAGATATTGAGGCGCATTTTTCAACTTTTTTACAGGAATTAAGGGATGCCCCTAAAGCAGCTGGACAGACACGGATTTATACTCATGGTCAAAAAGAAGTTGAAGCGGTTAAAGATCGGATGGAAAATGGGATTGCAGTTGATGTAAAAACGGTCTTGGAAATGAAAGATTTATCTAATTTTGTTGGTGTTGATTTTGAAAAATATTTTGGTAAATTAGATATTGATGATGCAAATTATAAAACAGTTTATTAAGGAGGAAATTTATGGAATTTAAGTGTGTACATTGTAATATTAATATTACAAATATTGAAAAGAGTGTTTCGTTTTATCAAAAGGCTTTAGGGCTTAAAGTGGAAAGAACAAAAGAAGCTAGTGATGGAAGTTTTATTCTTACTTATTTAGGAGATGGAATAAGTAATTTTCAAATTGAGTTAACCTGGTTAAAAGATCATCCCCAGGCATATGATCTAGGAGAAAATGAAAGTCATATTTGTTTTGAAGTTGATGATTATGAAAAAGCCTATCAATTACATAAAGAGATGGGATGTATTTGTTTTGAAAATAAAGCGATGGGATTATACTTTATTAATGATCCTGATGATTATTGGATTGAAATTTTACCAAAAAAATAATGCTTATTCTATAACGGATAAGCATTTTTATTTTTTACTTTTTTAAATAACTGATCATATTCTGGCTTGATTTTCTTTAAACTAACAGGTTTACCATCTTTGTTAATAAAACAATGTTTTGAAGTGCCCGTTGTACAAAGAATATTATTTTGATTATAAATTTCATAACTACAAGCAAAACGAACACTGCTGTATTCATCAATTTTTACTTTAATAGTAGCGATATCATCAAAATACATCATTTGCAAGTATTTACAAGATACTTCTAATACGGGAGAAATAATGCCTTCTTTCTCCATTGTTTTATAAGTTAAACCGATTTGGTTCATAAAATCAATTCGCGCTTCTTCAAACCAGCGAATATAATTTGAATGATGAATGATGCCCATTTGATCAGTTTCATAGTATTTAGCAAGATGCTGGTATGGTTTAATGTTCATGGTCTTCTCCTAAGATAAAGATTTCACCTGGGTGATGAATCTTAATAATATTATGATATTGGTTTAGTGGTTCATAGTCAAGATAATCGAGCATTTTATTGATATCATTACCAAAATGCATTGGTAAAACATATTTAGTTTTAATATTTTTCAAGATATGATTCATGCCCCACCAGGTTGTTTCTTCAAGACGAGGATCTAAAGGAATCATCATTAGATCAAAATTTATATTAACCAGTTTGGCAATTTCTTTTTTAAAAGTAACGGCCTGGTATTCATTATCAGTTTCTGGTTCTCCCAGCCAATGCCACCAGTGCAAATCACCAGCATGATATAAATATTTGTTTTCAACTTTGACTACAAAGGCAACTCCTTCATCGGTTGAAAGTAGTGTTTGAAGATGAAGATCATCGATTTTATAAGTTTTATGAGGATATACTTTGATGCCTTTATTATCAATTTCATGATCAATAATATAAGTAATATTAGGATGATCAAGATCATAAATAACAGGATTATAATGATCATAATGTAAATGGGAAACAAAGACGTATAAAGCTTTATTTGAATCTAATTTAGGAAGCTTTCCTTTAAAGTAATCAAATAATAAAATATGTTTTTCTAATTCCACAATAAAACCACTATTATATAAATAAGTAATTTTCATATCTTAGCTCCTATACAACAAAAGGGAGTAATTATTCTCCCTCATCATAGTTTGCAACATTGTGATAGATTTGGTCAACATCATCACAATCATTTAAATTATTCATTAAGCGTTCAAATAATTCCATGTCTTCACCAGCAAGTTCTACAGTATCTTGAGGTAAAGTTTGAATTTCATCGATGTCAAAATCAACATCAGCTTTAATTCCTTCGATTGCTTCTTTGATTTTGTTTAAATCAGTTGGCTCACCAATAATTTTAATCGAACCATCATCTTCACTAATAATATCTTTTGCATCAATTTCAGCCATAACTAAAGCATCTAAAACAGTTTCTTCATCTAATCCCTTAAAACTAACAACACTAATGACATCATATAAATAAGTAACTGATCCTTCATTTCCTAATTTAGCTTTAGATTTAGTAAAGGCAGGACGTACTTGTGAAATTGTACGATTAATATTATCTGTTAAACATTTAACGATTATTGTAGCGCCACCGTTAGCATATCCTTCAAATACTTTTTCTTCATAATTTTCAGTAACACCACTTTTTACTTTATCAATTGCTCTTTTAATGACATCAGCAGGTACTTGTTCTTTTTTGGCTTTTTCAATCATTCGTCTTAAAGCTAAGTTACCATCTGGTTCAGGACCTCCAGCTTTAGCAATCAAGTAAATTTCTTTTCCATAGCGTGAATATAATTTAGCTTTTTTTGCTGCTGTTTTTGCCATTGCAACTTTACGCACTTCATGTGCTCTACCCATAAATAATTCCTCCTTAAAGTGATAAATCCTTTTAAATTATACACTTATCGATTAATATTATCAAGTATACTTTTTATTACTTATAATCATCTAAAGTGGAATTTAACACTTTACTTTAGATAATTAAAGTTTATTAGCACCATTTATTTTAAAAGATCATAGATTATGCTATAATCTAGGCATTATACAAGGAGATAAACGATGGAAACTACTGTAATTATTGGTGCTGGAGCAAGTGGATTGATATGTGGCCATGAATTAGCTGATCATCATGCTAATGTAATTATTCTTGAACAGTCGAATAAATCTGGAAGAAAGATCTTAGCTAGCGGTAATGGTCGCTGTAATCTTTCTAATACTAATTTAGATATGCGTTTCTATAACACAAATGATAAACGAATTGAAAAAATTATTCATGATTTTGATGCTAAGACTTATTTTGATCAAATTGGAGTATTAACTAGACAGGTTGGGACATTATTGTATCCCCGTTCAAATCAGAGTTTAACAATAAAGAATGCGTTGATGAATAATTTTGATCAAGTTGCTTTGATTGAAGAGTGCCAGGCTTTAAAAATAATCAAAAAACAAAAAGGATATCTTGTTAAAAGTACTAAAGGTAATTATGAATGTGATAATGTTGTTATTGCAACAGGTTCACCAGCTTCTTGTTTATCAGGAGAAAATAATTATGATTTGGTTAAGGACCTTGATTTAAAGATGATAAAGTTGTATCCTAGTCTAGTTCAAGTAAAAACTAAGCCGGCATACATGCAATTAAAGGGGGTACGAGTCAAATGTAAAGCTAGTTTATATCTCGATAATAAATTAATTGAAAGTCAATCTGGTGAAGTTCTGTTTACTGATCAAGGATTATCAGGGATTTGTATTATGCAGTTATCAAGGTTATTGCCAGGTAATTGTAATAATGCTGTAATAAGTTTGGATTTATTAGAAGATCTTGACGATAAAGAAGTTAAAATTTTATTGAAACAGCGCTTAGAGAAATATGGTAATTATTATCTTGAAGGAATATTTAATGATAAATTAGCCAAAGTATTAAAAAATGTAAAAAATTTAAAAGATGTTCATTTTAAAGTATTAGGAACATATGGTTATCAAAAAGCTCAAGTAATGCGAGGCGGTGTAAGCCTTGAGGAAATCGATGAAAATTTAGAAAGTTTGAAATATCCGGGAATTTATCTTGCAGGAGAAATATTAGATGTAGATGGCGACTGTGGCGGTTATAATCTGCATTTTGCGTTTGCTTCAGGATATCATATCGCTAAAACAATATTAAGTAAGGGAAGATACGATGATTAGAATTAATAATTTGAATGTTTCATTAGACACTAAAGATTATCGACAGGTAATCTCACAGCAATTAAATATTTCCAAGAATAAAATTAAAAATGTAAAGTTAGTAAAACAGGCTATTGATGCAAGAAGAAAGAATAAAGTTCATTTTGTCTGTAGTTTTGAATTTGAAATTGATAATGAGGAAATGGTAAAAAAAAAATATCCTAAATTACAGCTTAGCCAAGTAAAGCCATACCATTATCCAGTTTTAAAAGCTAATGATGAACATATTGTAGTGATAGGTAGTGGACCGGCGGGTTTATTTTGTGCGTATAACTTAGCCCGAGCTAAACAAAAAGTGACTTTGATCGAAAGAGGCAGCAAGGTAGATAAAAGAAAAGAAGATATTGATAATTTCTTTAAAACTGGTAAACTGCTTTTAAATAGTAATGTTCAATTTGGTGAAGGTGGTGCCGGAACTTTTAGTGATGGAAAACTTACCACAGGTGTCAAAGATAAAAGAAAACAATTTATTTTAGAAACTTTTGTAGCTCATGGTGCTAATGAAGATATTTTATATATGAATAAGCCGCATGTAGGTACAGACTATTTGATCAATGTTGTTAAAAGTATGCGTGAAAAGATAATTGAAAATGGGGGTACAGTATTATTTGATAGTCAGCTTGTTGATATCGAAATAAAAGATCAGCACTTAGTAAATATTAAAGTACGCCAGCAAGATCAAATCATGACGATGAAGCCAGACCGCTTAGTTTTAGCGATTGGGCATAGTGCTCGTGATACTTATGAAATGTTGTATCAAAGAGGATTGAAAATGGAACCGAAAGCTTTTGCTGTAGGACTTAGAATCGAACACCTGCAATCATTTATTAATGAACATCAATATGGTAAATATGCAAATCATCCTAAATTAAAAGCCGCAGATTATAAATTGGCTGTTAAAACAAGCAGCGGCCGGGGTGTTTATACATTTTGTATGTGTCCTGGAGGACGAGTTATTAATTCAAGTAGCGAATCAGGGGGTGTAGTAGTAAACGGAATGAGCAACCAGGCTCGTGATGATACTAATGCCAATAGTGCTATCTTAGTAACGGTGGGACCCGATGATTTTAAAGATGATCATCCGTTATCTGGAGTTACCTATCAACGTGAGTTAGAGCATAAAGCCTTTATACTTGGCGGTAGTAATTATCATATTCCTGTGATGAAAGTAGAAGATTATTTAATGAAACAAGTCAATGAAAGTACTGTTAAGTGCAGTGTTTTACCAGGCGTGAAAGAAGCAGATTTAAACGCTTTGTTTAGTCCCGAGATAAATGCTTCTTTAAAAGAAGGTTTAGAATTAATGAATCAAAAATTTTCTGGGTTTACAAGTAATGCAATTCTTTCTGGAGTAGAATCACGTAGTTCAGCACCGGTTCGATTTTATCGCGATGAATCATATCAAAGTAACATCAAAGGAATCTATCCAATCGGTGAGGGAGCTGGTTATGCTGGTGGAATCATGTCTAGTGCATTAGATGGATTAAAATGTAGTGAATTAATTTTAAAAGGGGAGAAAGAAAAATGTCAGTCATAGAAATTGCGATTATTGGAATTGGATTAGCGATGGATGCTTTTGCAGTCTCAATTTGTAAGGGACTTGCGATGAAGAAGATGAGTTATCGAAAAGCGGTTATAATTGCTTTATTTTTTGGCGGGTTTCAGGCACTGATGCCAGCAATAGGATATGTTTTAGGAACTACTTTTGCTTCTAAGATTGCAGCGATCGATCATTGGATTGCTTTTATCTTATTAGGATTAATTGGTGTGAATATGATCAAAGAGGCTTTAGGTAAAGAAGATGATGAGTGTTTAGATGATACTTTACGCTTTGGAGATTTGATCATGCTGTCGATTGCGACAAGTATCGATGCTTTAGCAGTAGGAATTACATTTTCTTTTTTTAATGTTTCAATTGTTTTATCATCTTCAATTATTGGTTTTATTACTTTTATTATTTGTATAATTGGAGTAAAAGTTGGAAATGTTTTTGGGGAAAAATATAAAAGTAAGGCTGAATTAACAGGTGGTATCTTGTTGATTGTTATGGGCTGTAAGATTTTGATTGATCACTTATTCTTTTAGGAAGGTCGAAAAATGGTATGAAATTCGAAATATTGAAAAAAAGACGTGAACATCATGCAATGCGTCCCACTAGACAGATTGCACTTAGTTTTTTAGCAGTAATTTTTATTGGATCGATTTTATTAAGTTTGCCGATTTGTAATAATGGAAGTCCGACATCATATTTAAATAATTTATTTATTGCGACCTCAGCAACATGTGTTACGGGATTAGTACCAGTTGTAATAAGTGAACAATTTAATTTGTTAGGACAATTGATCATTATTATTTTGATTCAAATTGGTGGTTTAGGTTTTTTAACATTTTTAAATTTACTTTTAATAATGGTCAACAAAAAGATTTCTTTGACTAATAAAATAGTTTTACAAGAAGCTCTTAATCAACCATCTTTAAATGCAATTCCTAAATTTGTAAAAAATGTAATCAAATATACTTTTATGATCGAAGGAATAGGTGCCGCTTTATTGTGCTTTGTTTTCGTTCCTGATTATGGCTTAGTTAAAGGAGTATATTTTGCTTTTTTTCATGCTGTTTCAGCATTTTGCAATGCCGGATTTGATGTTTTAGGAAGTAATTCGTTGATCGGTTATCAAAGTAATGTAATAATCAATATTGTTATTCCAGCTTTAATAATTATGGGTGGTTTAGGTTTTATTGTTTGGTTTGATGTAGCTAAAACAATAAAAAAAGAGCGTCATAAACCATCTAAATTTAACTTCCATCATTTATTTAAAAATTTCAGCCTACATACTAAGCTAGTCTTAGTAATGACTGCTATTCTATTAATTGCGGGAATGATCTTATTTTATTTATGTGAATTTTATAATCCTTATACTCTTGGTAAATTAAAGTTTTTAGATCAATTACAGGTGTCTTTTTTCCAATCGGCAACATTACGAACAGCAGGGTTTGCAACTGTAGATATAGCAAGTTTATATCCGTATACTAAATTCATGATGTGTATTCTCATGTTTATTGGTGGTTCACCTGCTGGTACAGCGGGCGGAATTAAAACAGTAACTTTTGCAATCAGTATTTTAATGGTCTATAATATATATCATGGTAGAAAAGAAGTAGCTGTGTTTGCTAGAAGAATTCCTAAACGTTTAATTATTCGGTCATTTGCGGTTATTACAATTGGGATTTCACTAGTATTAATGAGTATCTTTATTTTAAGCATTAGTGAAAATGCTCCATTTATTGATATTATGTTTGAAGCTATTTCAGCTTTTGCAACTGTAGGATTAAGTGCATCATTAACACCATCGCTTACAGTAATAGGCAAAGTGATAATTATTATTTTGATGTATATTGGTAGAATTGGACCAATTACTTTAATAATTTCATTTGCTAGAAAATCTTATATTAATGCAGGAAAAAAAGAAGTAAGATATACAGATGGTAATGTCTTGTTAGGTTAGGAGTAGAAAAAATGAAAAGTAAACAATATGCAGTATTAGGTTTAGGGGTGTTTGGATCAACTGTTGCAACAACATTGGCACAATATAATTGTGAAGTTATTGCAATCGATATAGATGAATCATGTGTCGAAAGAATTGCAGATGAAGTTACTAAAGCAGTTGTTGCTGATACTACAGATATTGAGCAATTGCGGGCATTAGGTTTAGATGATATTGATGTTGCTATTATAGCCATTGGTACTCATTTAGAAGAATCTGTTTTAACAACGATGAATGTAAAAGATCTGGGAGTTCCATATGTAATTGCCAAGGCAAAAAATAAGCAGTTTTCTAAAATATTAGAAAAAGTAGGGGCTGATAGGGTAATCAGAGCTGAAAAGGATATGGGAATCAAAGTGGCTAAATCATTACTTAGAAAAAATATTGTTGATTTAGTTGAATTAGATAAAGATTATTCTTTTGTTGAAATAAATGCACCAGTTGAATGGATCGGTAAAAGTGTTCAAGATTTAGATATTAGAAAAGCGTTTCATATGAATGTTATTGGGGTAAAAGATAGTACTGATAATATGACATTAAATATTGGGGCTAATTATATTGTGAAAAACGGAGATCGTTTTTTAGTTATTGGAAAAACTGTAGAATTGGAACGGTTTGATTATTTTATAAAATAGAAAAAATGGATAATAAATATTTACTAGAAAGTATGGAAATTTTGATTAATTTCCATACTTTTATTAAATAGGAATAGAATAATTTCGCTATAAATTCATTAAATAATAAATAATATTTAAGTATTTGTTAATTATCTTGTATTTTAGCTAAAATATGATAAACTTCTTTTGATGTCGTTGAGAAAATCTTAAAAATGAGCTACAATGGATGTATTAGGGGGTATCTTTAGATGAAGATTATTATTTTGGGTGCCGGTAAAGTAGGAAAAACGTTAACCCAATATATGGCTAATGAAGATCATGATATTATTGTTATTGATCAAAATGCAGCTAAGATCAATGATGTTGTAAATCAGTATGATGTAATTGGAGTTGTTGGAAATGGCGGGTCATATGATATTTTAATGGAAGCAAATGCTGATGAGGCAGATTTGATCATTTGTGTAACCGCTTCTGATGAATTAAATATTTTAGCTGGTTTAATGGCAAGAAGAATGGGAACGAAGCATACAATAGCCAGAGTTAGAAATCCAGATTATTCTAAGCAGCGTGATTTTATGAGAAATCAATTAGGATTTTCATTGATTATTAATCCAGAACTAGAAGCTGCAAATGAAATTAGAAGAACATTATCTTTTCCATCAGCAGTAAAAGTTGAAACTTTTGCTAGGGGAAAAGTTGAACTTGCTGAGTTTAATGTTGGTGAAGATAGTCAGCTTAATAATATCCAATTAAGTAAATTAAATAATATTTCTAGAGCTAATATTTTAATATGTGCAGTAAGTCGAGATGATGAAGTAATTATTCCTGATGGTAATTATGTGATTAAAACTGGCGATCATTTATATATCACGGGTGCTCATCGTGATTTAACGAGATTTTGTTTAGATATTGGAATCATTACTAAGCAAATAAAAAAAGTAATGATCATTGGTGGGGGAAAGATTGCATTTTATCTAGCTAAGCAATTGAGTGTTTTAGGAATACGTGTGAAAATAATTGAAAATAATATAGAAAATTGCAAGATATTAGCTAAAAAACTACCTTTTGTTACAGTTATTAATGCAGATGGTAGTGATGAAGAAATATTAGTTGAAGAAGGAATTGAAAATATTGATGCATTTTTAGCTTTAACAGGATTAGATGAGGAGAATTTAGTTTTATCTTTATATGCTAAAAAATTATATCATAAAAAAACAGTAGCTAAAGTTACCAGAATGGATTATGCAGGATTAGTTAATAGTCTTAACGGTTGATACGATTATTTCACCAAAAAGTGCTATTGCTGCTCAAATCATTCGTTATGTAAGAGCTAAAGTTAATAAAGATGATGATTCCAGCGTCAAAACTTTATATAAGATCGTTAATGGAGAAGTCGAAGCAAGTGAGTTTGTAGTTACTAATAAAATTTCTTTTTTAGGTAAGACGTTGAATGAATTAAAATTAAAAAATCATATTTTAGTAGCAGCTATTTCTAGGGGCAATGAAATGATCGTTCCTAAAGGGGGAACTACAATTGAATTAGGTGATCATGTAATTATTATATCTCGTGATGAAAAATTAAAAACATTAAATGATATTATAAGGAGATGATCAAGTGAATAAAAGAATGATTATTTTTACATTAGGAAAGTTATTACAAATAACTGGTTTACTAATGTATATACCAGTAATAGTTGCGATAATATATCAAGAAACTGAGGGAATAAGTTTTGCGGTTCTTGGTGCTTTGATCTTTTGTTTAGGAACAATTATTTCATATAAACGCCCAACAAAAAAAATATCTATGCCCGTGAAGGATTTGTCATAGTTGCTTTAAGCTGGATCATTATTTCAATTTTTGGTGCTTTACCATTTTGTTTGACTGGAGAAATTCCTTCATTTATTGATGCCCTTTTTGAGATGGTATCGGGCTTTACGACGACTGGTTCTTCGATCTTATCAGACATTGAGGCTTTAAGTCATGCAAGTTTATTTTGGCGCAGCTTTTCGCATTGGCTTGGTGGGATGGGAATTTTGGTTTTTGTGATTGCTTTTGTGCCTATTTCTTCGGGTCGTTCTTTACATATTTTAAGAGCTGAAGTTCCTGGACCGGTAGTTGGTAAGCTGGTTTCTAAAATTCGTTTAACGGCAAGAATTTTATATATTATCTATGCTGTTTTGACATTAATAGAGACTGTTTTATTGATGTTTGGAGGAATGCCATTATTTGATAGTCTTTTAAATTCATTTGGAACAGCTGGAACAGGTGGATTTGCAATCAAAAATGCCAGTATTGCAGCTTATGATAGTGCGTATATTGATATTGTGATTACAGTTTTTATGATTTTATTTGGAATTAATTTCAATTTGATTTATTTTGTAATCATTGGAAAAATCAAAGAAGTATTTAAGAGTGAGGAATTGCGCTGTTATCTTTTAATTATTATTGGTGCAACGGTTTTGATTACAATTAATATCTTACCAATGTATAAGTCAGTTTTATCAGCGTTGCGTTATTCGAGTTTTACAGTAGGTTCAATTATTACAACAACAGGATTTGTAACAGCTGATTATGGTAAATGGCCGATGTTTTCACAAATGATCATTATTATTTTAATGTTTATTGGTGCTTGTTCAGGATCAACTGGTGGGGGAATAAAAGTATCAAGAATCATTATTTGTTTGAAAAATGCTAAAAAAGAATTGAAACAATTATTGCATCCCCATAGTATTCAAACAGTTAAATTTGAAAATCAGTCAATAGATGATCATGTAATTGCCAATATTCATTCATATTTGGTTTTATATTTAGTTATCTTTGCAATATCATTGTTGATCTTAACAATCTTTAATTTGGATTTTAAAAGTGCGTTTTCAGCAGTTGCAACTTGCTTAAATAATGTGGGACCAGGTTTTGATGTGGTTGGGCCTGTAAGTAATTTTTCGTCATTATCAGATATCTCAAAACTTGTCTTATCTTTTGATATGTTGGCAGGTCGATTAGAAATTTTTCCAATTTTATTATTATTTGCCCCATCACAGTGGCGTAGATAGCATAAAAAATAATAAATTGTGTAGACTATAAAGAGGTGATTTGATGAAAAAAGAAGAACTTGTAATCAAAAATGCTCTTCGATTAACAAGAGAAGCAGATAAACATCTTTCTGTCTATGCAACTAAAAATAATGATTGTATTAAAATAAAACATATTATTAAGGATAAAGAAGAATTTGATATTCGCTGGCCTTTTGAAGAAGATATAGATCGGATTTTATATTGTAAATCATATCAGCGTTATGTCGATAAAACGCAGGCTTTATCCTTTTTTCGTAATGCTCATATTTCTAAACGTTCGATTCATGTTCAATGGGTCAGTCGGATTGCAAGACAGATAGGTAGAGGTCTAAGCTTGAATTTGGATTTAATTGAGGCAGCTGCTTTAGGTCATGATTTAGGTCATGCACCTTATGGTCATGTGGGAGAAAAAGCATTGAATGAAATTTTACAAGAAAAGGGTTATGGCTATTTTGCTCATAATGCAAATAGTGTACGAAATATTTTGTTTATTGAAAGAAAGGGAACAGGATATAATGTCTCGTTACAAGTTTTAGATGCTATTTTATGTCATAATGGTGAGATGTTATCAAAAAAATATATACCTGATACAAATAAAACAGTTAAACAATTTTGGCAGGAGTATGATGATTGCTGGCATAAGTGTGATACAAGTAAAAAAATTCGTCCAATGACATTAGAGGGCTGTGTGGTTAGAGTCTCTGATGTTATTTCATATATTGGTAAAGATATTGAAGACGCTATTCGGGTCGGAATCATTAAGCAAAGTGATCTACCTAAAGAGGTTACTGATGTTTTGGGTTTTGATAATAAATCGATGATCAATCGCTTGATTGGAGATTTAGTAATTCATAGTTATGAATTGCCCTATTTACGCTTTTCCAATGAAATTTTTGAGGCATTAAAAAGTTTATTAAATTTTTTAACAGTAAAAGTCCATCAACATCCTGTTTTAGTAAAAGAAAATGCTAAACTTATTAGAATAATTAAACAATTATATGACGTTTATTATGAAGAATTAACAGATCCATTAAATAAAGATTGTAAAATAAAAGCATTTGTTGCTAAGATGTCATCACAGTATCAACGTAATGATCCTGCTTTGATCGTTGCTGACTATTTATCAATGATGACAGATTCTTATGTTTTAAATGAATATGAAACAATTTTTTTACCAATTCAGCATAATAAAATAATATAAATTATTTTATTTGTATTATCTTTTTTAAATTCGTAGTATAATAATTTTATAAGGAGGAGTTACTATGAAACTAATTATTGCAATCATTAATTCTGATGACAGTTCAGCTGTTCAAGGAGCCCTTACGGAAAAGGGATATTTTGTTACTAAATTATCTACAACTGGGGGATTTTTAAAAAAAGGGAATACAACATTTTTTGTTGGAACTAATGATGATAAAGTTGAAGACTGTATTTCGATAATTAAAGCTAATGCTAAAAAACGAGTTGAAAAAGAACCAACTATTCCTCCAACTGAAATGGGAGAGTTTTTTACACCAATCATGGTAGATGTTCTAGTCGGTGGAGCAACTGTATTCGTACTTAATATTGATCAGTTTGAAAAATTCTAAAAAAGAAGTAGCGATGCTACTTCTTTTAGCATATAATGTTTTAAGGTGATAATAATGGAGTATAGGTTAATAAAAGAAAATGAAATAGAAGCAGTAATTAAATTGGTTTGGCAAGCTGCTCAAGAATTTATCTTTACTAATTTAGAAAGTAAGGGATCAAAAGAATTTGATCAGCTAAATACAAAAGAATTTTATTTAGATAAGTCTAATCTTACATATATTTGTTTAAACGATAATAAAATTATTGGTATGGTTAGTTTAAGTAACGGAAAGCATTTAAGTTTATTGTTCGTAGATAAACGATATCAAAAAAAGGGAATTGGTAAAAGATTAGTAGAAATAGTTGATAATTTAGTTTTAGGTGATCTTAAAGTTAATGCTAGTATTTATGCTAAATCATTTTATGAACAGATTGGATTTAAATTAGCAGGCAGTTTGGAAAAAAAAGATGGTATATTATATTATCCAATGATTAAAATTAGAAATGTTGAAAAACGTTTTTGCAATTATGATGAAGTTGTAGATTTTATTAGTAGTCAGAAAAATCGAGTTTACAGTCTGGATAATTTTAAACAGTACATGGAAGATTTAGGTAACCCGCAATTGATTTTAGATTGTGTTCACATTGGGGGAACTAATGGCAAAGGCTCAACAACTAATTATATTAAAGAAGTATTAAAACAGGCAGGTTATAAAATTGCCACTTTTACATCTCCAGCTTTATATTCAAGATTAGATATTATAAGAATCAATGATCAATTTATTGATGAACAGACGATGGTCAACTATTCTAATCGTTATGTTGATTTATGGTTAAAGTATGAGATTTCTATGTTTGAAATTGAAGTATTTATTGCGATTATGTATTTTATTGAACAAAAAGTAGATTTTGCGTTATTTGAAGTTGGATTAGGTGGTTTATTAGATGCAACGAATATTATTATGCCTAAATTAGCGATTAATACTAATATTGGTTTAGATCATGTCGATTATTTAGGTTACGATTACCAAAGTATTGCTTTGAATAAAGCAGGAATCATTAAAGATGGGATAGATTATTTAACTGGTGAAACAAAAGCTGAATGTTTAGCTGTATTTAATGATGTATGTCGCAAACATCATAGTAAACTGTTGACATTACAGCCAATTACAAATATTTTAGATAGTAACAATGTTAGTTATCGTTATCGTGGTTATGATATTATTTTAGATACACCAGCTTTATATCAAGTATATAATAGCGCTTTGGCGTTTGAATCATTATGGTATTTAAAAGAATATGGAATTGTTACTTTTAGTGATGATGATTTGTTACAGGGAATGTATAATGCGCACTGGGCTGGACGATTTGAAATCATCAATATTGAACCACTTATTATTATTGATGGTGCTCATAATAAGGAAGGAATTGATGCTTTTTATGAATGTGCTAAAAAATATGACAATATCAAAATAATTTTTAGTGCGCTTCGTGATAAAGATTATAAGCATATGATTGAAAAACTTTTACAGTTGACTGATGATATTACAATTTGTGAGTTTGAACACGTTAGAGCTAGTAATGCTAAAACTCTTGCTAGTGGTTTTGATGTTAAGATTGAACCTAATTATAAGGTGGCGATTGATGAGGCATTTGCTCATACGGGAACAGTGTTTGTTACAGGATCGCTATATTTTATTTCTAAAGTCAGGGAATATATTATGAATAAGTCAAGATAGAAATTTATAAAATTAATTTAAAATATGAAAATAAAGATGGTTTTAAGTTAAATTTAATAGTTTATATCATTATTTTTCATAGTAAGATAAGTATATAATATATTTTTAGTATATAATAACAAATTTTTAATTTTAATAAAAAACATTGACTATATTAATTAGAAATGGGATAATAACTTATGTAAGGATTGTTACTATTTAATTAGGCGAGACCTCAAAATATTTAAAATATTTTGAAGCTCGCTTTTTTGCATTTGTAAAAAATTTTATTTTAACAATGTTTATGGGAGGATTTAAAAAAAAGGAGGTATGTCTAATAAACATAATTTGGATTATTTATTACAAAAATATTATAAAAAAGGAGAAATAAAAGTGAAAAGGACTAAAGTTTTAAAAAGATTTTTTTGTTTTATGCTTAGTATTTTAGTTGTAACATTTCTTTTTCCAACTAAAATTAATGCAGTCCAAATTATTAATTGGGCTAGAATGGAAGGTGTTGTAGCAACTAGTGATTGTGCTGATGGTGATTTGACACCAGATAAAGCTATTGATGGTGAAGTAACAGAAAGAAAATCAAGGTGGTCAAGTAAAAATATTTGGACAACTGATAATCCAGCTGAGTACAATCATACAGCTTGTCATGATCATTGGTTACAACTTGAATTTCCTGGTGAAGTAAATATTCATAGTGTTAAAATTTATTGGGAACTTACTAATGCTGAGATTTATTCAATTGAGTCTTCATTAGATGGGGAAAATTGGGAAACAGTTAAACAATTTAATGAAACACCAGATGCAGTTCAAACAATTGAATTTGATGAGGTTGTTTCTTTAAAATACCTTCGTCTTCATACTGAAAAAATGGATATTACAGATACCGTAAATCCAATTCATCCATATTATCAAAATGTTTCATTATATGAAATGGAAGTTTATGGTGAAGCACCAGCTACAAAAGAAATTAATTTATCGATGATGAAAAATGTAGTTGCAACTAGTGATTGTTCAACTGGAACATATGCGCCAGAATTAACAATTGATGGGGATGCATCATTTAAATCAAAGTGGTCTTCTGAAAATATTTGGACAACTGATAATCCAGCTGAGTACAATCATACAGCTTGTCATGATCATTGGTTACAACTTGAATTTCCAGAAGTTGTTAAAGCTAATTCTGTAACTATACGATGGGAAAAAGCAAATGCAGAAATATATTATTTAGAATCTTCAATGGATGGCGAAAATTGGGAAACAATTAGAAAATTCACAGAAATGCCATCGCCTCTTCCAGAAGGAATTGATCCTGTCACTGCACCAGAAACGCCAGTGAATCAAGAAATTATTTTTGAAAATACGATACAATTAAAATATATTCGTTTAAGAACAGAAAAAATAAATATCGATGGTGATGTTAATATTTATTATCCATATCATCAAAATATAGTTATTTATGAATTTGAGGTTTATGGTGATGATCCAGATTTTGAAATTAGCGCAGTTGCTGCTGATGTAGAAGCACCATATATTATCAATAATCCAGATGGAACAAGAAAATTATCTATGCCAGAAGTACCAGAAGGTTATGAAATCGAATTGATGGGTGCTGATTATGAACAAGTTATTGGTGATGATGGAACTATTTATCAAACAATTGAAGATAAAACAATTACGCTTGGCTACGTTGTTAAAAAAGAGCATCGTAGTGTAGAAACGTCAGCTTTTGAAATTTTTGTACCAGCATCTGTTTCACCGTTGACTAATACCCCAAACGCTAAACCATTAGTATCACCAGAGTTAGCTGAGTGGCGAGGAAGTGTAGGAAATTTTGAAATAACTGAAAATTCGCAAATTATACTAGGTGATGATTGTCTTTATAAAACAGCTTTAGAATTTAGTAGTGATTATGAAGATATTACAGGAAGAAAATTACCAATTATAAAAGGAAAAGAATCAGATGTTAAAAAAGGAGATTTTTATTTAAATATTTCTAATGAAAAAAATGGACTTGGTAAAGAAGGATATTTTTGTAAAATCACAAATAATGTTCATCTTTATGGAGAAGATTCAACAGGAGTTTATTGGGGAACAAGAAGTATTTTACAAATTCTTAAACAAAATGGAACAAGTATTCCTCAAGGAGAAATTCGTGATTATCCAAAATATGAGATTCGTGGATTTGGAATTGATGTAGGACGTCAAACAATATCATTGAATATGTTAAAGGAAATTGCAAAAACAATGTCTTGGTATAAGATGAATGATTTACATATTCATTTAAATGATAATGAAATTTTAGGTTATTCTGGGAAAGTTGATTCTGTAGAAAATGCATTAACTGCATATTCTGGGTTCCGTTTAGAATCAGATATTCAAAATAGCAAGGGTGTCAAATTAACGTCAGAAGATATGTATTATACAAAAGAGGATTTTAAAAACTTTATTCAAGATTCACGTGGTATTGGTGTTAATATTGTTCCAGAAATTGATAGTCCTGCACATTCATTAGCATTTACTAAAGTATTTCCTGAGTATGCATTTACTTCTGATCCATCACATGTAGATCAGATTGATTTAAGTATACCTGGTGCTGTTGATTTAATGAAATCACTTTATAGTGAATATATCGATGGTGATGATCCAGTATTTGATAATGAGACAACTGTTCATATTGGAATGGATGAATATTTTGGAAATGGCGAACATTATCGCCAATATGGAAATACTTTAATTGATTTACTGGGTCAAAGAACAGTGCGTACATGGGGAAGTTTGAGTTATATTAAAGGTGCGACAAAAATAAATCCTGAAAATGTTCAAATGAATATTTGGCATACTATGTGGGCAAAACCAAATGCAATGTATGATTTGGGTTATGGACTAATTAATTCACAAAATGGAAAACTATATATTATTCCTGGTGGTGGCTGGGATTATCTAGATGATGAAAGAATTTATAATGAATGGACGCCTAATATTTTTGTTGACTCACAAAATAGTAATATTACTTATGAAATACCTTCATATTCTAAACAAATGTTAGGTGGGTCATATACGATGTGGCATGATATGAGTGGTAATATAGATTTTGGTTTATCAGAATATGATTCTTTTGATAGATTTGTAAAGCCACTTGCTGTTATTTGTGAAAAGTTATGGTCAGAGGGTCAAGATAAGACTTATGATGAAATAAAAAGTTTGTCAGAAATATTAGGGCTTGCACCAAATAGTAACCCTTATAATACAGTAACTTCAAAAACATTTACAAAACTTCAATATGATTTTGAGGATTTTGATTGTAAAGATAGTTCTGGAAATGACTATAATGCTATTACAAATAACGCAGAAATTGTAGCAGGAAAAAGAGGAAATGCTTTAGATCTTACAGGAAATAAAACTGTAACAACTCCTCTTAATACAATTGGTCCAGATAGTTTGATTTCGTTCTGGGTTAAACGTAATGAAAATTCAAGTGATAATGAACAGATTTTATTTGAAACAACAACACCATATGGAAAAGAAAATTCAAATGAAAAATTCCATGAATATCAATTTAAAGCCGTACAAAAAGATACTGGTAAAGTTGGATTCTCTCGAGAATATTATGATTATTCATTTGATTATACGCTCCCAAAAGGAGAATGGGTTTACTTAACAGTTGAATGTATTCAAAATATGACAAAATTATATGTTAATGGGGAATTAGTTGATACTTTAGGTAATAATAGTACACAAGAAACATATGCAACATTTTCATTTCCACTACATCAAATAGGCTCTAAAACAAAAGGATTTGAAGGAATGATTGACAAGTTAACTGTAACTGATGGCACATCACCAAAAGTTGCAGATACAACGCATCTTAGTGTAAAGCTACAAGAAGCAAAGGCTATTCAGCCAGATAATTATAGCGTAGATAGTTTTAATAATCTGCAATCAGTAATTGTAAATGCAGAAAAGGTATTAAATGATAATGCTGTTGATATTTTACAAAGTGACATAGATACACAAATTGAAATGTTAGAAAAAGCTATTGAAGGTTTGGTTGAAAAAGTTGATGAAACAAATAAATCAGCTTTACAAATTGCTATTGAAATGGCTGAAAATGCGGATCTAGAAAAAGTTGTACCAGCAGTTGTAGAAGAATTCAATGAAGCGCTTGCAAATGCTAAAACAGTATATGATGATGTTAAGGCAACGCAAGAAGAAGTAGATAATGCTTTTGATCGACTAGCTAATGTAATGCATATGTTACAGTTCTTCAAAGGTGATAAAACAGCTTTACAAAAACTGGTAGATCAAATTAATGGTTTAGAAACAAGTAAATATATTGAATCAACATGGAATGCTATGGTACCAGCATTAGATAGAGCAAATGATGTTTTAGCTAATGTTAATGCTATGCAAGAAGAAGTAGATGAAGTATATACAGAATTAGTAAAAGCGTTCTTGGATTTAAGATTAAAACCAAATAAAGACTTATTACAAGAGTTGATTAATAAAGCAAATGGATTAAATGCTGCAAGTTATAGTGCTAAGACATGGGATGTCGTAGCTAATGCATTAGAAGAAGCAGTTAATGTCTTAAATGATAGTGAAGCCAGTCAAGTACAAGTAGACAATGCTAAAGATGTTTTAACAAAGGCCATCGCTGGATTACAGACGGTAAATACTGTAAAATCAAGTGATACGACAACAAGTGTTAAAACTGGGGATAATGGATTAATTGGAATATTTGCTAGTTTATCTATTTTGAGTTTTGCTGGCTTAAGTTTATTAAGAAGAAAAGAGCAATATTAAATTTAAGATTTTATTAGTAAAATCGTGAGGCTTAATAACCTCACGATTTTTTAAGTGTGCCACGCATGGCATAAGACTAGATGGTGAAAGTCCATTGTGGGGGTTTCGTACTACCAACCACTAGCCAAAGATAAGGTATCCATCGTAAGATGCGAACGGGAGGAAGTTGGAGGCAAAGTCCTGACCCAAGGAATACGAACTATTTTAGGCATATGCTTACTGGATAAGGCTACTTAACAAACTAAAGTCCAATAGTACGATGGAGTAAGTGGTGTAAAGATAGTGGGTGCGTGGAATGAAAGTATTATGTCTTACTGTGGGAGGTCCTAGGAACATGATGAAAACGTAGTCATGGTGGAAACTGATAAGAACAAGATACAGAAACCTACAGAAATTAGATATCAACAAAAACAAGGTATGGGAATGGGCAAATACAAGAAAAAGCTACTGGAGAATATCCAATAGCTTCATACTCGCTAGAACACTAACCAATGATAGATTAAAATCATGGGGATATATAAGTGCTTTAGACTATTACAATTCTATAAACTTATGAAACACCGTATAGGGAACCCTACGTATGGTGTCGTGAAAGGGGCGAAAGATTTTAATTCTTAGCCTCTATTCTATTATTATTATTTGTTTTATATTTTGCTTTAATGACTAAATAACTTGATGTAGGCAATGATTTGTAGTATTATTTCAATTGTATACATTTTTGTATATAATTTAGAAAAAGGGGGAGTCTACTTTTTAGTAGCAATCGCATGTACGGTCATTGATCGGAATTAACGCCTGTGGACTAGAAATGAGGATGAAGCAGGAAAGATTGTAAATAAGTAGCAATCAGATTATGATTCAGATTATTTGCGGATTTATTTTAGTTTTGATCGGTATATTAGTATTTTGGAAATATCCGATTAAAAGTGACACTAAGTCACTTACGCTGGCGGCCTTATTTATTGTATTGGCAGCTGTATTAAAAAGATTATCAATTATGATACCGTTATTTGGTTTTGAGAGTTTAAAAATCTCTATTGAAGTTATTCCAATGCTGTTAGCGGGAATAATGTTAGCACCTGGTTATTGTTATATTATTGGAATTGCGGTAGATTTAGTTGGTTTAATTGTAACACCAACAGGTTTTCCATTCTTAGGATTTACACTAAGTGCTGTACTGCAAACGTTGATACCATCAATGGTGGTAGTAACTGTAAAAGAAAATCATACGCATCATTTAGAGAAAATTATTCAAGTGATTTTAGTATTTTTAGCACTTGGGGCATGCAGTTATGTTTTTAGCTTGGATCAGGTAACTATTTCTAAGAATGTTATAAATATTACACTTAACTATAAAATTATTATTAGTGTTATTTGTATTGTGATGATAAGTGTTTTATTTATAGTAATGTATTATTATAAAAGAAAGTTAAATGAATCAGACTATCATTTGTTTAATTTATGGCTTATTTCTGTGGTACTTGTTGAGATGGTAATTACATTTTGTTTAACGCCATACTGGCTGCAAGTGATGTATGGGATCCCGTTTACACTATCTTTGTTTATTCGCGTGATCAAAGAGTGTATTATGATTCCGGTTGATATTATTTTAGGATATAGTGTTTTAAGAGTATTGAAACGTTTTAGAGTCTTTTAATTAAGACTCTTTTTTGTTTATTTCTAGAAAAATTGGAAAAAATATTGTGAGGTGAAATTAATGAATACATCTAAATATAATCAGATTGCTGAAGATTTAAAGCCCCAAAAGTATGTAGGAAAGCATTGCTTAAGTGCTTTTATTTATGGAGGAATAATTGGAATTATTGGTCAAGGTTTATTAGAATTTTATATGATGATTTTTGATATTAATGAAAAAGAAGCAACACCGATGATGATTATTACAATTGTTTTAATAGCTGCTATTTTAACAGGATTAGGTATTTATGATCGTTTAGGTAAAAAAGCGGGAGCAGGAACCTTTATTCCAATTACTGGCTTTGCTAATAGTATGACATCAAGTGCTTTAGAAGCAAAAAGTGAAGGACTGGTAACTGGAATTGGGGCTAATATGTTCAAATTGGGTGGAACGGTAATAACATTTGGAATTGTGGCATCATTTTTTTTAGGAGGAATCCGTTATGTCATCAGTCTTATCTGGTAGTTCAATGACCTTAAAGAATGTTTATATTCGTTCGATTGGTACTACTTGTGGTATTGATGAATTTAATGGTCCTTTAGGTGATTATTTTGATCGGCATTATCCTGATTTTCATTTTGGAAATGATTCTTATGAACAAGCAGAAATTGCAATGTTGCAAGATGCTATAAGTATCGCTTTAAAAAAAGGAAAGTTGAAAAAAGAAGATATTAATGTATATTTAGGTGGTGATTTAAATAATCAAGTTACAGCTAGTAATTATACAGCTAAGGATTTTCAAAGGCCTTTTATGGCAATGTATGGAGCCTGTGCTACGATGGGGTTAGTTGTAAATACGGCATCAATGTTAATTGAAAATCATAGTTTCCATAATGCTAATTGTTTTGTTTGCAGCCATAATGCAACTGCAGAAAGACAATTTCGTTATCCAGTTGAATATGGAGTTCAACGCAAAGAAACAATGACAACTACGGCTACAGGAGCTGTGAGTGTCATTCTTGATAATAATCCTAGTTCAATTAGAGTTGAAGCTTTGACGATTGGTCGGGTCATTGATCTAGATCAAAGTGATCCTAATGATATGGGAAGAGCAATGGCACCAGCTGCTTTTGATACTTTATGTAATCATTTAACTGATTTAAATCGTCAAGCTAATTATTATGATTTAATCGTTACTGGAGATCTATCTAATTATGGTAAGACGATTATGAAAGAGTTAATGAAAGAAAATCATATTAGCTATAAAGAATATGATGATTGCGGCAGTCTTTTGTATAGCAGTGATCAGGATGTTAACCAAGGTGGTAGTGGGCCATCATGTAGTGCTTTGGTTACATTTGGATATTTATATCAAAAAATGTTAAAGCATAAGTATAAACGCATTCTTGTTATTACTACAGGAGCCTTATTATCACCAGTAATGACTAATCAAAAACAAAGTATTCCTTGTATTGGCCATGCTTTTAGTTTGGAGGTCGTAGAATAATGAATTATCTTTTAGCATTTATTTTTTGTGGCTTAGTTTGTGTAGTGGCTCAACTTATTTATGAGTATACTAAACTAACTCCTGGTCACATTACAAGTATGTTCGTGGTTATTGGAGCTTTTTTAGATTTATTTCACATTTACGATAAACTAGTTGAAATTTTTCATGCTGGAGCATTGCTTCCTATCACTAGTTTTGGACACTCATTAATGCATGGAGCATTAGCAGCAACAAAAGAATACGGTTTTTTTGGTCTTGCGTTAGGTATTTTTGACTTAACTGCAGCTGGAATCAGCAGTGCTATATTATTTGCTTTTTTAGTTGCTGTGTGTACTAAACCAAAATCATAATGAAGAATCCTTCTTTTGATTTTAATACCCGAACACTTGATTTTGAAAATGAAGAAGTAACAATTAATTATGTATCGAGCCTTTGTTCTGATGATTTAATTGCGTATTTAGTAGAAGGAATCATAAATCATCGCGGAGAAACTTTAAAAGACTGCTTAAATAATGGTGATGTTAAAGAGGAACCTGATCTTGAAAAAGCTCAATATGCCATGCTTACTGGTTGTGCGGTAGTAAGTTATCGCAATACACAATATGTATTAGATACAAGACACTTTCCAAGTCGGTCGGTAGAAGAACCAGAAACAGAAAAAAGTGTTAGAGGATCTAAAGATGGTTTTAATGAATCATTGCTTACATGTGCAGGATTAATTCGCCGTAGGATTAGGACAATTGATTTAGTGATGAATAAACAAACAATTGGTAAAAACAATCCTTTAGATATTTGTTTATGTTATTTAAATAATCAGGTTGATCAAGGAATGCTGCAAACTATTTTAGATCGGATCAAAGAAATTAAAAATGAGGATTTAGTTATGTCAGATCGGGCAGTTGAAGAGATGATCTTAGATCAGGGTTATAATCCTTTTCCACTAGTTCGTTATAGTGAACGACCAGATGTTGTAGCAACTCATATTTTACATGGTCATATTGCCATAATTTGTGATACATCTTCATCAGTTATGATGATACCAACGACTATATTTGAGATTTTAGAGCATGTAGAAGAACACCGTCAAACACCAATTATTGGGACTTTTATTCGGTTAATTCGTTTTAGTGCGGTATTATTATCGATTTATTTAGTTCCTTTATGGTTATTATTGACAAATGATGGAAATCTAGATTTGATATTTTTAGGTCAGGTACTATTAGTAGAACTTGCAATTGAATTACTTAGAATTGCAACGATTCATACGCCAACGTCATTATCTAATGCGATGGGGATGATTGCAGCGGTATTGTTGGGACAGTTTGCAATTGATCTTGGTATCTTCAGTGAAGAGATTTTACTTTTTTGTGCTATAGGTGATGTTGGTGGTTTTGCAACCCCTAATTATGAGCTATCGCTTACAAATAAGTATTTAAAGATCTTTCTAATTATTTTTGCTGGCTTTTTAAACTGGATCGGTTTTATTATTTTTCATATTATTTTAATTGGATATTTAGTTAGTTTAAAACCGTTAGGTACTTCTTATTTGTATCCTCTTTATCCTTTTGATGGTAAAGAGATGCTAAACTTTATTATTCGTAAACCAAAAAGTAAAAAAGGATCATAAAAACCTCAATTATTTGTAAGATTGAGGTTTTTTTGTTGAAAAAAGAATTCTTCTAATGCAGTAATTTATGTGTTATAATAACTAATGCATAATTAGGAGGTTTCATCATGGAATATCAAGTAGTAATTGAAGATTTTCAAGGTCCATTAGATTTATTATTACATCTTATCAAAGAAAAAGAAATGGATCTAGAATCATTGGAATTATCAGTTATAGCAGATCAATATTTACAATATATCCATGCCATGGATCCATCCTTATTAGAAGTAATGTCAGAGTATTTAGTTATGGCAGCTGATTTAATTGAAATGAAAAGTAAAATGCTTATTCCTAAAGAAAAAGTAATAATTAATGATGAATATCAAGAAGATCCTCGAGATGCATTAATAAGACGCTTGATTGAGTATAAGCGTTATAAAGATGTTCTTGATGAGATCCGTGAAAAATATGAGCAGCGTCAAAATATTATTATTAAACCAGCTGAGTCAATGGAGGAATATATTATCGATACTAGTTCAATGATTCCTGAAGGTTTAGAAGTATATGATTTAATGAAGGCAATGCAAAAAATGTTTCAACGTAAAGCAATGATGAAACCATTGGATACGCATATTGCCAAAAAGGATATTTCAATTGATGAAAGAACTGAACAGATTAGAGATTATTTTAAAACAAGGGTAAATAAAAAAGTGAAATTTGAAGATTTATTTGATCGTCATGATCGCTTCTATTTCATTGTTACTTTTATTGCTGTTTTGGTTTTAGCTAAGGATAAAGAAGTAGAAATAATTCAGGATGGGTTATTTGCAGATATATATGTAGAGGGGAAAGTTTAATGGAAGAAACGAATTATTTAGATATTATAGAAGGTATGTTATATCTTGCTGGTGATGATGGTATGGATATTAAACAGATTGCTGGAGTATTAGAAATAAGTAAAAAAGATGCTGTACTATTAATGGATAAATTTATGGAAAGATATGAAAAAAAGGAGCTAAAAGGAATTGTTTTAGTTAATTTTGGGGGACGTTATAAATTAGCTACTAATAGTGAATATTTTGCTTATTATCAAAAAATGGTGGAACAAAGTAGTGCTAATCTTTCTAATGCAGCTTTAGAGACTTTAGCGATTATTGCTTACAATCAGCCTATTACTAGAGTGGGAATTGAAGATATTCGTGGAGTAGGTTGTGATACGATGATTCGTAAATTAGCAGCTAAAGCATTAATTAAGGAAGTTGGACGTGAAGATAGCCCAGGAATGCCAATTTTATATGGTGTCACTGATGAATTCATGGATACGTTTGGTTTGACTTCGTTAGATGAATTACCTGATTTAGCGGATATTATAGAAGTTGATGAACAAGAAGATATTTTTGCAACAAAATATCATGAAGATACTAATGAAAAAATAGAGGGAAATAATGAAAGCCATTAAACATTTTAAAACGATAACTAAACATAAATATTATGTAATGAAATTATGTTTTCGTTTTGGTTTATATAAGCAAGGATTAAAACATGATTTATCAAAATATTCTTGGAGCGAATTTTCTACTGGTGCTAAATATTATTTAGGTTATAAATCACCTAATAGTAATGAAAGGGATACTATTGGTTATAGCAGTGCCTGGCTACATCATAAAGGGCGAAATAAACATCATTGGGAATATTGGATTGATTTTACTAGTCAAGGTATTATTGCAATTGAAATGCCAATTAAATATGTAGTTGAAATGTTTTGTGATCGAGTGGCGGCAACAATGGTTTATCGTGGTAAAGATTTTGATTTTACAGCACCGCTTGATTATTATAATAAAACAAGGTTTTATTATGTAATCAATGAAAATACTGATCGAATAATTAAGGATATGCTGGAACATTTAGCAAATTCTAATCTTGATGAAACAATAAAATATATTAAAGAAACATATTTAAATAGTAAATAAAAAAGAGCATTATCCAATGCCATTTTAGTTTAAAAGTGACATTGAAGGGAGGGGCTACATAAGGAAGTAGCTTCTCCCTTCGGCTTTGTAATCAGCCAGAGTGATTGAATTGTAGGGAAAATTCAAATCATAACGGAGGATTACAGCAATGGCAAAATCAATTTTTGAAGAAATGGGTGGCACTTATCATGAAGAAAACGGGTATCTTATTCCTGACCTTACCTTACCCACCGAAGAAGAAAAGCCCATCGGGATATGGGGACAGCGGCATTTACGGTATATCAAGGAGCATAAGCGGTTGTTCTATGTCAATCTGCTGACAAGCGGCAAGTTAAACAGTTATCTTGCTGAGATAAATGTGCAGGCAGAGGAATTGTTCTTTCGGCTGGTAAAGCAGCTTGCCGAAAAAGAAGGCATAACGGAAGAACTCAAAAGCACCAACCCGATGACTTGGATTGGTGCGATGAATAACATACAGGCAAGAACAAGAGAAATCGTTTATACAGACATCATTTACACATAATCACACTTCGGAAGCGGTATGGGGTTACTCATGCCGCTTCTTTCCTATCTGCACAGTAGAATTTTTCACAAATCTGTGGTATAATCGTTCCATATCTGAGAGACAACTCGGTATTGTAAAGGAGATATAAGATGAATATCAGGAAAGCAATAATAGATGATTTATCAAGAGTAGCTGAAATATATGTATTTAATAATAGGATAAATTTTTTCCCTATATTCAAAGATGAAAGTTTTTCTTTTGGTGAGTTGCAAGTCGTTTCATTGGTGGATAATTACTTCAAAAAAGAAGAAATTATTGAAAACATATATGTATATGATAACGGATTGATAAAAGGTTTTATTCAAATGAATGGAACAGAGATTTGTAAATTGTATGTAGATACGTTTTTTCAAAACGAGGGAATTGGCAATGAGCTAATTGAATTTGCAATTAAAGAACTCCACGCAAATAATTTATGGGCATTAGAAAAAAATGTTAGAGCAATTTCTTTTTACCAAAGGCATGGCTTTCATTTGACAGGTCAGAAAAAGTTTGAAGAAGATACCACCGAATATCTTGTTAAGTTAGAAAGATAAATTCGGATTTGCGGAGGATGCCTTTATGAAAAAGCTAATCATATACATACACGGAAAAGGTGGCAGCGCAGAGGAAGCAGAGCATTATAAATCGCTCTTTAGGGGCTGTGATGTAATTGGTCTTGACTATGCTGCACAGTCACCTTGGGACGCAAAAAAGGAGTTTCCGAGCCTTTTTGACTCGATATGCGGAGATCACGAATCGGTAACGGTCATCGCTAATAGCATCGGCGCTTATTTTACGATGATTTCCTTGAATGACAAGCGAATAAAGAAAGCGTTTTTCATCTCTCCCGTTGTGAATATGGAAAAGCTGATTACGGATATGATGATGTGGGCAAATGTAACCGAGGATGAACTCCGTGAAAAAGGCGAAATTGAAACAACCTTTGGTGAGACTCTTTCATGGAAATATCTCTGCTATGTAAGAGAGCATCCTGCAAGGTGGACTATTCCAACCCATATTTTGTACGGTGAAAAAGATAATTTAACATCGTATGAAACAATATCCGAATTTGTAAATCAGAGTAATGCGACATTGACTGTCATGAAAAATGGAGAGCATTGGTTTCACACAGAGGAACAGATGAAATATCTTGATAACTGGATAGAACAGTTTGCTTGATAAATGATAATTTACGGGGCGTGTATATGTTTGATAAAGTGAGTAGAGCACTTACAAGAGAAGATATAGCGGAAATCGAAGTGAATCTGGGATTTGCATTACCAGAGGATTTTGTAGAACACTATCTGTCCTATAATGGAGGAATACCAACAAAGCCGTTTTTCTATTCTGAAGAGGAAGATATTGAAACAGAGGTTCAAGTTTTTTTGCCATTAAAACATCGTTATTGTGACATTTCTATAGGAACAGCGGAGGAAAAATATATATTGCTCAAAGGGAAATCCCCATTGATGACCTCTTATTTTCCCTTTGCCAATGACTATGGTTCTAATCCGATTTGCGTTAATTTGGAGGATGGAGGAGTCTATATTGTGTATATGGATTTGGGAAAATTGGAGGATAGATGCTTCCGTCGTATTGCAGAGAGTTTTCGTGATTTTGTAGAATCCTTATCTGTTGTTTAGCGAATTAATTTAACTAACTTTTTTCAAATTAAATTAGACAGTATTAAATGTAAAATCATCACGATTAATTAAATTTGTTATACTATTTTAGACAATATCCGCACTTTATTTTATACTTTAACAGTAACAAAAATGCAGCTTTACACTGCATTTTCATATATTAATTTTAATCCTTCTGCAATCATTACACCATCAATTATGCTGTGCATGATATTTCCAATCCTTTCACTGTTCCAAAAAATATCATCTAACGTACTTAATGGACTTGATACATTTATCTCTGGTATACCAATCCAACGCTCTTGTCCCAGCTGAATTAAATATATGTCATACCTGCTCTTTCTTCCGCTTATACTGAATGATGTTATTTCATTGATTTTTTTTATATTTCTTATTTCACATTTCCATACCTGCTTTTTATATCTGCAGTTATATCTTATTGTTTTATCCGATTTCATTTGCTGCCTCCATTACTGTTTCATTATCGATTACCATTTTCTCTCTGGCTGCTCCTATTATTAAACAGTGGGTCAATAAATTATTCAGCTTTCTTGATGATCCCTGGCTTGCATTTGATAATGCCTTGAGCGCATCTGGCATTATCAGCGGCTGTGTTCTTCCTGCTTTTTTTAGCTTTTCAACCACATACCTTTCGATATCTTTCTCATTCATTCCAGAAGTTTCATACTGAATTACAATTCGCTGTTTCAATGCTTCATGCACAGCTCTGTTGACAGTGTGATTTAATACTGGTGTTCCTGTCAGAATCAGAATCACATAACTGCTCGAATCAAAATTAAAATTCAAAAGCATTATCAGATCGTTCAGGATCTCTGTTTTCAAAAACTGACCCTCATCTAATATTATGACCGGCACGATCCTTTTCTCATCGACCATCTTTTTTATATGTGCCTGGATGTTTCTGAAATTATCTATTTTTTTATGCTGTGGTTCCAGCCCAAGCTGACTGCTCAGCTCACGATAAAATTCAATCGTTGTCAATGTAGACATTGGCATATAGATAACCTTATACAGTCCTGGGTTTAGTGTCTCACTGAATTTTTTCATGATAAATGTCTTGCCAGTTCCACTGCGTCCTGTGAAAAGTCCAATTCCTCGAACATCTTTCAGATAGTTAAGCCGACCAAGTGCTTCTTTAAAATCATTTGTAGATATTTCTATATCAGGCTGTCCTTTTTCAAACGGATTGAATTCAAGTCCGTAATAAATCTTAAAATCCTTCATCATGAATCCTCCTGTGCAAATAATGGTTTATTTCTTTTTATTCTGGAATTGTCAACCTTTCTGACTTCAAAGATTTCTATATAACTGTCATTTTCATATATATAAACGTTGCTTAAATCCGGTTTGTATTTAACTGTTATTCTTGTGCCGATATATTCCTGTTTTGTTTCATAAATTCTGGTATTGAGTCTGATTGTTGCATCATTGGCTACCTTTCTGGTAACCGTATGATAAAATATCTTTTCAAGTAAATTTGAATCGATTCTCCTGATTAAGTTTGAATCATCCATAAATACATTCAATGGTGTTTGACCGTTTAATGATGCATGTGGAGAATTGTTTTTTTGATTGACATATATACCAAAAGCAGCATCTATATCCTCGATACTTTTAAACTGGCTGAAATCAGTATTGTACATCCACTGTTCCTTTACTGATTTAAAGGCCCGCTCCACCTTTCCTTTCTGGTTGCCATGAAAGATTTTTGCACGACTTATCTGAATCTGCAGCTGAGCACAGATAAGTGGCAGCTGTTCATTCTTGTACGGTGTGCCGTTGTCAGTAAAAATTCTTTTTGGTATGCCGTATTTAGTTACAGCTCTCTTTAATACGGTTTGAACATTTACTGCATTGTCTTCGAGAAAAAATCCATAACCAACAATCATCCTTGAATGATCATCAATAATCATGATCAGATATGTTCTGAGCTTATGCCCGCTGTCATCGTTAATATAGGAACAGTAAGTAGTATCCATCTGCCACATGTCATTGGAATGTTCCATTTCAAAGGCCCGCATATCTTCAACAGGTATTCGGTTAAGTTCGGGTTTTGAGGCAATAAATCTTGATACTGTTGAAAGTGATACATCTTTTTTCAATATATCGCCATCTTCTATCAGTTTTAGATAAATGGAAGTGGCGGTCATCCTGGAGTTGTTTGCTTTCATATCAATGATTTTATTTTTTACATCTTTGGTCAGTTTGCGTGAATGCCCCTTGTCTTCACGTGTTTTTGGCATCAGCCCATTAAATCCCTCCCTGCGGTACAGGTCATACCAGTACCGTACAGTCTGGAAAGAGAATTCTTTAGAAGTGCCGTCAGGATACCGAAACGGAGTAGACGTAATTCTTTTGTAGTACTGCAGCGCAGAACGGTCAGGATATGTTTCATTAAGAACGGGAACGATCAGTTCATACCTGAAAAGTGCAATTTGAATGTTTAAATCTTCTTTTTTACTGTTATTCATATAGAATACACCTCCTGACCTAACCATATAACAGAGTGGAGGCATATTCAAAGGAAGGGGTATGGGAAAAAGAAATCATGTAAAAATGATCATATTTTTAGTTGAAATATGCTGCATAAACATAACATGATATTCTGAAAAATAATTTATTATGAAATCAAAACATTCAAAGTCACACCTACCAAAAAAAGCCAAAAAAGAAGTGAGACGTTCTTTGTGAAATTTAATATAAAAGGCAATAATTTTTTTGACCAGTTCTCTAGAAAAACCAGTTATTTTAGAAATAACAGAAGCAGAATCACTGACATTGCGATAGGACTGGATTATTTTTATTATACAGGGATTGGACAAAATCCGGTAAGGAATGATAATACTGGGCAAAAGAGCATGAGTACAGTTACAGCTTTCGCATTTGATTCTAACGATAGAAATTAAAATAGTATTGTCAGAATCAAGAGTTAAATAACGGGGATAGACAGCATGTCTGTGAAAATGACCAGTAGAACCGCATGTACATTTGATTTTAGTAAGAGCAAGAGATGAAATATCAAGGTCATATGAATCTTGAGAATAATTGTTGAAATTGAAGGTTTGAAATGTTATCATAATCTTGTACAAAACATACGTTTTGTTTTTTGGGAAAAGAAAGGCAGGAAGGCGAACCGATGACCCTTTCTTTTTTCGTATGTTTAACTCCTTTATATAATAATAAAACAGTTAGAATAACTTGCATATAATTTTATCAAATTATTCTAACTGTTTTGTTGCATTTATTAATTTTAATTGACTGGATGGTATTGTTTTTATTTTATATAATGTGCTAATCAACAACAAAGCCAAACGGCGTATCACCGAGATTGACGGGATAATCCAAAAGCTATACGAGGATAACGCTACTGGCAGGATAAGCGATGAACGGTTTGCTACGATGTCAATGTCTTTGGAAGATGAGCAAAGCAGATTGAAAGACAGTATCCCTGAAATGGAAAGCTACCTCGAAAACGCTAAAATCCAAACCGAGGGCTTACAGCGGTTTATTGACAAGGCAAAGCGGGTAACGCAGCTAACCGAGCTTACACCCGAACTTGTACACGAGTTCATACAGAAAATCGTGGTATCCAAACCTGAATACAAAGACGGTAAGCATTATCAAGGCGTGGAAATCTACTACAACGACGTTGGAATTATCCGAGAGCCGTCTCCCGAAGAAATGGAAGAATACTTTCCCGAGCATTTGAAACGAAAAGCCGCCAAAGCGGCGAAAACGGCATAGCCGCAGGCTATACCGCTCCAAACACAACAATATTTTATTTGAGATACAAAGCCGTTGGGGCACCTTCCTTACGGAGGGTGCCCCAAGTTTTGCTCTTTTTATTTTAAAGAAAATTATCTCAATTATATAAAGTTAGCACAATATAAACTGATTACTGATATTTTTGTATTCATTAATAGATAGTGAAGGAGTATCAATAGGTAATAAACGCTTTATTGTCTTAGAATCATTAAATGATAATTTAATGTTTTTGCATCCTACGAGCATTAAAAGCATTAGTAAATATATTAAATATTTAATAAATTTTTTCATAAACTCCCACCAAATAATCTATTTAAATCGTGCTTTTTTTGAATAGTGTGTATGCAATAAATGATGTGCTTTTTCGCTATTTGGTTCTCCTAAGAAATCAGCGTATAATTTTTGAATTTGTGAGTTCTTATGAGATTTACGAACTGGTAATGATAAATCTTCATCATATAAAGCTTTAGCACGAGCTTGTTTCCAATCGAAACCACTATTACGAGTTAAAGCATTAATGTAAGATTGTCCACCACCGTTGACGCAGCCACCTGGGCAGCCCATAATTTCAATAAATTGATATTTAGAAGTACCATTTTTAATTTCTTCTAACAATGGTTTAGCTAAAGTCATACTATGAGCAACTGCCACATTTACTGTTAAGTCACCAATTTTTATACAAGCTTCTTTAACACCTTCTTCACCACGTACAGCATGATATTCTATAGAAGATAGATCTTCTTTTGTTAAAACATCAGCAACTGTTCTTAAAGCAGCTTCCATAACTCCACCGCTGGCTCCAAAGATAACGCCAGCACCAGTGTATTCACCAAACATATCTTGGTCGAAGTCTTCATCTTTTAAGTCACGGAAGTTAATACCAAACATTTTGATTAATTTACCTAATTCTCTAGTTGTTAATACTGCATCAACATCTTTTAAACCATCAGTTAAGTTTTCTTCACGTTCTTTTTCACCTTTTTTAGCAACACAAGGCATGACAGAAACAACATAGATATCTTTAGGATCGATATTGTTAGCTTCAGCATAATATGATTTAATCATTGCTCCTAACATCATGTGTGGTGATTTACAACTAGATAAATGGTCTAATAATTCATGATATTCATGTTCAATATAATTGACCCATCCTGGACTACAAGAAGTAATCATTGGTAAGACACCATTATTTTGAACTCGACTAATAAATTCATGTCCTTCTTCCATGATTGTTAAATCAGCCCCAAAATTAGTATCATATACTTTATCAAAGCCCATTAATTTTAATGCATGAACCATTTTACCAGTAACACGAGTTCCAATTGGCATACCAAATTCTTCACCTAAACTTGCTCTAACAGCAGGAGCTGTTTGTACAATTACATGTTTAGTTGGATCGTTTAAAGCAAAAATTACATTATGAACTTCTTCTTTTTCATGTAAAGCTCCAACTGGACACACATTGATACATTGACCACATTGCATACAGTTAACATCATTTAAACTTTTATCATATACTGGTCCTACTTTAGTTTTGAATCCTCGATTCATAAAGCCAAGAATTCCTAAACCTTGATGTTTTGCACAAGTTTCTACGCATCGTCCACATAGAACACATTTTGAAGTGTTACGCACAACTCCTGGTGATACTTCATCAAAAGTCGGCGTCGTTTTTTCACCAGCAAAAGCATCTTCACGAACTCCTAATTCTTGACATAATCTTTGTAACTCGCAGTTTGTATTACGAATACAAGATAAGCAGTCTTTAGAGTGATTTGAAACAATTAATTCAACTACATGTCTTCTAGCATTTAAGGCTCTTTGAGAATTAGTTTTTACTACTAATCCTTCTCTAACTGGATAAACACAGGCAGCACATAATGTTTTAGCTCCTTCAACTTCAACTTGGCAGACACGACAAGCTCCAGTACCAGTTACATCTTTTAAATAACATAAAGTAGGGATATGGATTCCGTTATTTTTGGCTGCTTCTAAGATCGTTTGCCCTTCATAAGCCTCTACTTCACGGTTATTAATCGTCATTTTTATTTTCGACATTCCTTACACCTACTTTCTTTCAATTACTTTAAAGTGACAAGCTTTGATACATTGACCACATTTAATACATTTTTCTTGATCAATAACATATGGAACTTTTCCTAGTTCACCATGAATAGCTCCGACTGGACATTGTTTAGAACAAAGACCGCATTTACGGCATTTTTCTTCATCAATGACATATTGTAGTAATTCTTTACAAACTCCAGCTGGACATCTTTTATCAACAATATGAGCAATATACTCATCTCTAAATTGATTGATTGTTGAAAGAACAGGATTTGGCGCTGTTTGTCCAAGACCGCATAATGCTGTATCTTTAATTGTTGAAGCCAATAATTCAAGTTCATCAAGAGTTTCCATTGTTCCTTTACCATCACAGATTTGTTCAAGCAGTTCTAACATTCTCTTTGTACCAACTCGACATGGCGTACATTTACCACATGATTCATCAACGATAAAATCCATATAGAAACGGGCAACGTCAACCATACAGTTATCTTCATCTAATACAATCATTCCTCCAGATCCCATCATAGAACCTAGTCTAACTAATTCATCAAAACCGATAGGCGTATCCAATTGTTCTTCAGTTAAGCATCCTCCTGATGGACCTCCAGTTTGAACAGCTTTAAAACGTTTATTATTTGGACATCCACCACCAATTTCATAAATAACTTCACGTAAAGTTGTTCCCATTGGAACTTCAACTAATCCAGTATTAACAATTTTTCCTCCTAAAGCAAATACTTTTGTTCCTGGAGATGTTTCTGTACCAATTGATCTAAACCAGTCAGCACCATGTTGAATAATCTGGGCAATATTTGCATAAGTTTCAACATTGTTGATGATTGTTGGTTTACCCCAAACTCCTTTATGAGCAGGGAATGGAGGTTTAGGATTTGGCATACCACGTTCACCTTCAATTGATTTAATTAAGGCTGTTTCTTCACCGCAGACAAATGCTCCAGCTCCTAAACGAATTTCAAGTTCAAAATCAAAACCACTATCAAAAATATTTTTACCTAACAATCCTAATTCACGTGCTTGACCAATGGCTGTTTTTAAACGTTCAACTGCAATAGGGTATTCAGCACGGATATAAATATAACCATGATTGGCACCAATTGCATAACCTGCAATTGCCATTGCTTCAATAACGCTATGAGGGTTACCTTCAAGGATTGAACGGTCCATGAATGCACCTGGATCTCCTTCATCCGCATTACAAATAACATATTTTTCATCACCAGGTTCATTTAAAGCAAATTGCCATTTAACGCCTGTAGGGAAACCACCTCCACCACGACCGCGTAATCCACTGGCTTTAATAACATCAACGACTTCTTGAGGAGTCATTTCCTGTAAAACTTTTGCTAAAGCAAAATATCCATCTTTTCCAATATATTCATTAATATTTTCAGGATCGATCACACCACAGTTATGAAGAGCGATTCTTTTTTGCTTGTTATAAAATTTAGTATCACTAATATCATGAATTTCTCTAGTATCTTCATCAGATTCATTTAACATTAAACGATGAACAGGACGTCCTTTATAGAAATGTTCCATAACAATTTCTTTTACGTCTTCAGGTTTTACACTTTTATAAATGATATTATCTGGATAAATAGAAATATTAGGACCAACTCCACATAATCCTAAACATCCTGTTCTTAAAACTTCAACTTCATTTTCAAGCCCAAGAGCTTTAATTTCTTTTTCAAATTCTGTAATTAGTTCACCAGAATTACCGATTGTACAACCAGTCCCGGCACAAACTAATACTTGGGTTCTTTTTGCTGGCATCTTACAACCTCCTATTTCTTATAATGTCCGACCGTATATTCGTCGATAATTTCATCATTTTTTAGATGTCGAACAGCAATTTCTTTGGCTTTTTTTGCATCAACTAAGACATAAGTCGTTTTGTTATCATCACGGTCAAACACTTCGACGATTGGTTCTAGTGTACACATTCCAATACAGCCAGTCTGTAATACAGTAGCTGGTAGATCTTGATTAGCAACTTCTTCTACTAATGTATTTAAAACTGGTCTAGCTCCGGCTGCTATTCCACAAGTTGCCATTCCCACAACAACTCGATATTTTTGTTTATCATCACTACGCATTGCCATATTGTTTTTGGCAGCGTCACGTATTTTCATTAAATCTTCTAAGGATTTCATTTGTGTAATCCCTCCTTTATATAATTTTTTAACCAGATAATCACTTCTGGTAGATTGATTGCGACACCATCAAGAATCTGTTTTATTTCTTTAGTGTCTAAAATGAATTCAAAATCATCACTTGTATATTTAAATAGATAGTCAATCTTATCATCAGCTTGGATTAAAGTAATAATGGTATCCACAAGATTGCCCATTGGTGGGGTATCGATATGATCTTTAACGAATTCACCATAAATTGTGGTTCCTTCGTTAATAGCTGATGTAATTGAAAATTTCCCACCTGTAGCTTCAATATTTTCTTTAAACATCGGAATTCCTAAGCCTACTTTACGAGTCGTTCTTGTCGTGTAGAAAGGATCAATTACTTTTTTTACTGTTTCTTGATCCATACCACAGCCATTATCGATAATTTGAATACTGATGATGTTTAATTTACTACTATCATGTATAAAAACTTTAATTAAATTTGCTTTGGCTTTAATTGAGTTATAGGCAATATCAAGAATATTCATTGCAATTTCCTGCATCTGTTATTTCCTCCATAATTGATAAAACTTATCTTTATCAATTTGATTGATCGGTTCATTGATTGATTCCAAATTATGAGCATCACTGTTAAAAAATATATAATCATCTTTAAGATGCGAACATAATGCTCTTAGTTCTTTTAATTCTTTAATACTAGTAACTTCAATTCCATCATAATTTAAATCGATAGGAATATCATGATAAACTTCATAAATTCCAAATTTTTTTGCCATGACATGAGCTAGAATGGCAATACCATCAAATTCATGAATTTTATTAATGATTTGATAAACATCTAAATCTAAAGAACTGATCAATAAATTATTTTCAACATCAATGATTTCATCATTACTATCAAATATATATTGATTTCCATAATAATCAGGCTGATTATTAACTTTAATTAAGTGTTCATCAATCCATTTTTGGATGATCTTTAAATCTGTATTTTTAAGGAAATAAGCTAAGATATGAATTTCTTCTTTGCTTTGGAGTTCAACCCCATGAACATAATCGATCTTTCCTTTTAAAATATCATGATTGATGATCTCTTCTAAATAAAACTGCTGTTTTAAAGAATTATGATCAGTAATAGCAATTAGCTCTAATCCTTTGATATAAGCCATGTTAAAAATATTATTAATTGTCATCGTGTCATCACTGCATGGTGATAATGCTGAGTGAATATGCAAATCATAATACATTTTATAAACCCAACGAAATTAAATCTTTAGCAACTAAAAAAGCATCGTTTTCACTAATGAATAATGGAATTTCAAGTTCAGTAGCTTTTATGATCGTATCTTCATCAGGGTAACTATTTTGGACAAAAATAATTCCCGCAAAATCATTTAATTGCGCAACAGCAATTACATTGATATGTTTTTGAACCGTTAACCATAAAGAACCTTCTTTGCCATTAGCCATAACAAAACTTAACAAATCACCAATATATACATTTTCAACCACATTTGTTAAGGGAACATGATTAATTTGTTTTATGTTTAATTTTAATACTTCTTTTATTTCCATTAAATCACCTTCTTTTGACTCGGCATAAAGAATCATCAACTTCACCACTGGCAATTCTCGATGCTAGACCACGACAGTTTGCAAATCCACAACTGCCACAATCAAATTGCGGTAATGTCTCTAAGATAGCATTAACCTTATTAAACCATGCTAAGCGTTCTTTAAAATTCTTTTCATCACTATTAATTGTGTGGGTCTTTTGATAATCGGTCTTTTCTAGAATAGCAACATCTTTATGACATTGGCTAATCATGCTTTCGATATTAAAACATCCTTCAAATGGATTTGACCAAAGATAATAACCGCCAATGCATCCTTGATAACAATTAAATAAAGCAATCAAGTCAGCATGTTTTAGCTGGTCAAATTCAATTAAATCTAAAACCTTTTTAATTTGTGGTAGACCTTCAACACTAATTACAGATAAATCTCTATTACCAAAGAGATCACTGACAATGCTTTTTACCCCGTATTTATTTATTTCGATGTCTGATTGTTCTTTATCTTTAAGCTTATTGATTTGTGGAAACATCTGAGAGATGCTTAAAGCATAATCGATATTTGATGTTTCATTACCAAAAGGATTTTTAGCTAAAGTTAATTTTCCAACACATTCACATAATGAATAAATACCAATATTTTTATCCTTATATTTAGCTCTTAATTTTTTTGCAGCAATTTCAATTGGATAATCATATGGTAATAAATGATCAATAAGGGTAGGATAATCATTTTTAATTAATTTATTGATAGTCGGGCAAAAAGACGTGAGCATAACTTTATGTTTACCAACACTATCTTTTAAAGCTTGTTTATATAAGGTTCCTTCAATATCGCTATATTGAACAACTTCATCAAAACCAAACTTTTTTATTGCATGAGCAATATTTTTAATTTCTTGATAAGTTTTTAAATCTGATAAAATTGCAGTTGGAATCAAAGCAATATTGTAATCATGTTTTTTTAAAGCTTTTTGTAAATCAACTTGTTTAACTCTTAATACTTTCTGGTCACATGCCTGAATACAGATATCACAATTAATACATTTATCTTTATCGATAATTACTTGTTCATTTACAATTGAAATAGCATCCATGGGACATGTTTTAACACATTTAATGCACTTTTTGCAGCTGTTGCCTAGATAGCTGATTACTGGTTTCATTGAAATGTCATTTTGATATGTGTTCCTTCACTTGAAGAAGTTATTTCAAATGAAGAAGCAACACTTTTCATATTGTAAAGTCCCATTCCGGCACCAAATCCTAGCTCTCTAGCTTTAGGAGAAGCTGTAGAGTAACCAGGTGTTTGGGCTAAATCAAGATTTTCAATTCCTGGACCGATATCATCAAAAGATAGATGAACAATACCATCATCATCGATTTCAAAAGTAACCGTACCGCCATTGGAATGAATTGCAATGTTTATTTCTGCTTCATAACAGGCAATTGCTACAGCTTTTAAGATTTTGCGATCTATTCCTAAGGCTTTTAAAGTTCTTTTGATGTCGCTGGAAGCTTTTCCAGCATCCTGGTAATTATCTTTTTCTACTTGATAAGTTTTGATCATCGTCGCATTCCCGCTTCATATAATTTACCACAGGCTTCAAACATTGTTTCATCTGTTTGGAAAAGATTGATATGCAAATTTTTAGCCATATCAACGATTGACATATCTAAAGGTTTTCCTCTAACGAAAAGAATCGTTTCAATATCTAAAACTTCTGCGGTACGTAATGACTGCACATTGGCAAGACCAGTTATAAATAAAATATCCGCTGTTTCATTTTTCAATAATGCTAGGGCATCTGACATTAAATCTGTAGAAAAGCCCTTATCATAATTTCGGTTATAAATATCTTTATCGTCGATATAAATTTCTTTAGCCTTTAAAATATCAACGATCTCTTTAACTAACATGGGGCTTCTTCTTTCAAATAATCTAGAACTAACATTTTTAAATCTTCTAATTGTTTAGAACATCCAAAAACTGTTCCGTCAACACTGACTACTGGGGCAAGCCCACAAGCACCTACACAACGTGTTGCATCAATTGAAAATAAGCCATCTGGACTAGTTGAGTTTACTTCGCATCCCGTCATTTCACAAAGTAAATCTAGAATAGTTTGGGAACCATTGACATAGCAGGCTGTTCCTAAGCAAACAGAGATAATATGTTTTCCTTTAGGTTCAGTTGTAAATTGTGAATAAAAGGTTACGACCCCATAAACTTTTGATACTGATACATTGATTGCTGCAGCAATTTTTTCCATTGCTTCAAATGGAATATAGCCAAGTTCATCTTGAACTTCATGCAGCATCAATTTCATTGGACCTTTTTTATCTTTATGTTTTTCAACAATTTCGTCAATTTTATCCAAATACTCTTGTTTCAACTTCTTCATTTTTACACCTCTTTCTTTTTATCGTATGTTATAATTATAACATGTTTTGAAACCGCTTTAAATAGCATAAATTATAAAAGTCCCATATATTTGACAGTTATAATAAATAGACAAAAAAGTATATATTTAGAATAATCAAACACAATTTACTATTTATATGTTAAAATAAATTCATAAGGAGAAAGTAATATGATGAATTTATTACATTTAAAATACGTAATTGAAGTGGCTAAAGCTGGCTCGATAAGTAAAGCTGCCAATAATCTCTATATGAATCAACCGCACTTAAGTAAAACGATCAAAGATTTAGAAGAAAATATGCAAATAATTATTTTTGAAAGAACTTCTAAAGGAGTTGTTCCAACTAAAAAAGGGGCTGAATTTATTGAACGAGCTAAAAGCATTATTATGCAGGTTGATGAAATGGAGGCGATGTATCATAGCTATGATGATAAATCGATTCATTTAGATATATGTGTACCAAGAGCTAGTTATATTGCAAATGCATTTACTAATTATTTATCAATGATAAATCTGAAAGATAAAAATATTAAAGTAAATTATCGTGAAACTAATTCTTTTGAAACGATCAAAGAGGTTTATGAAGGAGATGCGAATATTGGAATTATTCGTTTTTTTGAAGATGAAAAAAATTATTTTATTAATTTATTAAAGACTAAAGAGCTCGAATATGAAGAAATTCATCAGTTTAACTATCAATTGCTTGTTTCAAATGATAATCCTTTAGCTTATAAAGAAAAAATCAGTTTAAATGATTTAAATAATCAGATTGAAATTACGCACGGGGATATCTCATTACCTTCACTGCCTTTAGTGGCAGCAAATTGTAATGATAAAACAAGACAGGCTAAAAAACAGATAACTATTTATGAAAGAGGTATTCAGTTTGAACTGCTTAACCGTCTGCCTCATACATACATGTGGGTTTCACCTATTCCTCAAGAAATTTTGATTCGTTATAATTTAAAAACAAAAATTTGTCAGGATAATAGTACTACTTGTTATGATTTCTTGATCAATCGTAAAGGATATCGAATCTCTAAGGAAGACCAGGGATTTATCAATGAGATAAAACATAGTTTTAATAGAGATATTATTTAGGTATACGAAAAAAGGAATAGGGCTATTCCTTTTTTGTCACTTCGAAGTTAAATTTGTAAGCGCTATAATCAAATAGTGGAGGTGCTTATTAATGCAAAGATTTACATTACCTAGAGATTTATATCATGGAAAAGGTTCTTTAGAAGCATTAAAAACTTTTGAAGGTAAAAAAGCGATTGTTTGTGTAGGCGGTGGAAGTATGAAACGTAATGGTTTTCTAGATCGTGCCGTTGACTATTTAAAAGAAGCAGGGATGGAAGTTAAGTTATTCGAAGGAATTGAACCAGATCCATCAGTAGAAACAGTGATGAAAGGTGCAGCCGTAATGGAAGAATTTCAGCCTGACTGGATCGTTGCTATGGGTGGAGGTTCTCCGATCGATGCAGCTAAAGCAATGTGGATCAAATACGAATATCCAGAAATTACTTTTGAAGAAATGTGTAAAGTATTTGGGATTCCTAAATTACGTCAAAAAGCACATTTTTGTGCAATTCCTTCAACTAGTGGAACTGCTACGGAAGTAACTGCATTTTCAATCATTACAGATTACAATAAAGGGGTAAAATATCCAATTGCCGATTTTGAAATTACACCTGATGTTGCTATCGTAGATCCTGATTTAGCAGAAACGATGCCAGTTAAATTAGTAGCTCATACAGGTATGGATGCGATGACTCATGCAATTGAAGCATATGTATCTACTGCAAACTGTAACTATACTGATCCGCTTGCAATTCATGCAATTGAAATGATTCAGGCAAATTTAGTTAAATCTTATAACGGAGATATGGCATGTCGTGATGATATGCATGATGCTCAATGTTTAGCGGGACAAGCGTTTTCTAATGCTTTATTAGGAATTGTTCATTCAATGGCACATAAGACAGGTGCAGCTTTTGTTGATCAAGGTGGTCATATCATTCATGGGGCTGCTAATGCGATGTATTTACCTAAAGTAATTGCATTTAACGCTAAAGATGAAACAGCAAAAAAACGTTATGGTGTAATTGCCGATTATATGCATTTAGGTGGAAATAGTGATGATGAAAAAGTAGCATTATTGATTGCATATTTACGCAAGATGAATGATGATTTAAATATTCCACATTCAATCAATCACTATGGAGCAGATGGTCTACCTGCTGAGGTAGGGTTTGTACCTGAAGATGTTTTCTTAGCTCGAGTTGAAAATATTGCCGCTCTAGCAATTGAAGATGCATGTACAGGATCAAATCCAAGAATTCCAACTCAAGAAGAGATGGTAAAATTATTAAAAGCTTGCTATTATGATAGCGAAATTGATTTTTAAATTTTAAAAACTAGACAAGGAGGCAAGGGACCTTGTCTTTTTTTTATCTTATGTTAAAATGCTTTTGATAGGGAGGTAAGGAAATGAGTTTATATATCACAAGACATGGGGAAACTGATTATAATGTTAAAAATTTAGTTTGCGGTATCAGTGATGCTAGATTGACTGAAAAAGGAATTGAACAAGCTAAAAAGCTAGCGGTGTCGTTACAGTCAGTAAATTATCGCTATCTCTACGTTTCACCGTTACAAAGGGCAGTTGACACAGCAAATTTAGCTAATGTTCGACAATTAGAAATGATCGTTGAACCGCGTATCATTGAAATTAATTTTGGAAAATATGAAGGAATACATCGTAAAGATGAAGGTTTTTTAAATAATAAACATAATTTAGCGTTTCGTTATCCAGGTGGTGAATCATTTATTGAATTGTGTAAACGAGTCTATGAATTTCTTGATGAAATAAAAAATCAGGCAGTTGATAATGATGTTTTATTAGTTTGTCATGGTGCAGTTTGTCGGGCTGTTCATAGTTATTTTAATGATATGACCAATGATGATATTTTTAATTATCAAACTGATAATTGTGAATTATTGAAGTATGATTATTAATTGAATATTTTGAAATATGATTAGAAAGAATTTGTTGAAGAATAGAAATAAGGAAGTGTTGGATAATAAATCAACGCTTCTTTTTTTATCGTAAATATAAAAAAATCTGTTACAAGATACGTGAAATCTGTTACAAGATACGTGTTTTATCATGATGGCTAAAAGTTAAAAAATGTTGTTATTAACGATAAAAACTTGTTGTAATTTTTGTAAAAAAAAGTTACAAATATTCTAACTTTATAGTAAAAAAGAGGTTATGATAAAATATTTTATATAAATAGTTTTGAAAGGAGGATAGGTCTAAAAGGATAAGATTTATTATTGTTACTATGTTTAAATAATGAGCTATTAAATAAATTTGTAAATGAAAAAAGTTAAACGTAGTAATATTGGATGATTAAAAAATTAAGGATTTATTGTGGGAATGGGATGTTAATAAATAATATGGTATTAAAAAAGAAGGGAAGTGGAGAAATAATGCAGCACATTAAAAAAATATTTATTATGATCGTTAGTGCTTTTTTATTAATGACATCGATTACGAGCGGTATTGTAACGATTAAAGCACAAGATGATGTTGATCAATATGCGCTTATGCGTGAAAAATTTCACGATATGGCGGTTGGCGGCAGCTATGATATTAATGATCCAGATGTAAAACCGATGTTACAGTCTATTAATGATACAGCACAGTTGTATTGGGATAATATGAATAAAAATCCTATCTCTAATGCAATAAAAGGAAATTATATGAATGCTGAGGATACGGCTTTGGATCCTAATTTAGATCCATCGAATGATTATATTTTTCCTGAGTATCCGCTAGGTAAACGCCGTAGTGGCAGCAATGCGTATATTAATGCAAATTCAATTCAATTTACATATCAATATCTTAGAGCTATGGCTTTAGCATATGAGACCAAAGGCTGTGCATTATATAAAAATGAAGATATGTTTGAAAGCATTAAAATGGCATTAGAATTCATGAATGAATATCATTATAATCAAGAATTCAAACAAGGCAGTAAAACAGTCCCTTATGGTAACTGGTTTTCTTGGCGTTTAGGAGCTCCGGTTTATTTAGGAGAAACATTACTTCTTTTATATGATGATTTGGATAAAGAGACGATTGATAAATACGCTGCAACAATGGCGGAATTTGTTAACTGGACATCTTTTACAGGAGCAAATTCAACATGGAATGAACGTGTGAGTATGTATACTGGTTTATTAACAGAAGATTCATCATATATGAGTCATATTCAATCAGTAATGCCAACGGTATTAAAATATACAGAGCAGGGTGATGGATCTTTCCCTGACGGTTACTATGAAGATGGAACATTTATTCAGCATACAACTTTTCCTTATAATGGTGGATATGGATTGATGTGTCTAACAGATACAGCATATTTAATATACATGCTTTCAGGAACAGATTGGGATCTAGGAGAAGATAGTGCGAATATTGTATATGACTGGGTCTTAGATTCATATGAACCAATGGTTTATAATGGTTTAAGTATGGATGCTTTTCGTGGTAGAGAAATTACAAGAACTGATACTACGCAGCCTCGTGGGGCATTGATCATTGCAAATGCGATGTTAATGTTATGTCAAAATGCGCCAGAAAATATTCAAAATCAATTTAAAGGCTGTATCAAACAGTGGTTTGGCAATGAATTTATGATTGAACAAATGAATGCTAGTGCTGATACCCCTTGGTATAAATTCCCATTAGATACAGTAGTTAAAGTAAATAACATTTTAGATGATAATAATATCATACCAATAAGTTTTGATGGAACGACTTATCAAATGAATAATGGTGCTCGGACGATCCATTGGTCAAAAGAGGGCTGGGCTTATACGATTGCCATGGCTTCACCAACTATTAAAACTTATGAAGGTGGCGATTCTAATAATAAAGGATGGTATATTGGAAATGGTGCTACTTACTTATATACAAATGATCTAGAACGGAGTGAAGGAGTCGAAAAGGCAACCAAAGACTGGTATCGCATTCCTGGAGCAACTTCAGTATATGGCAGAAATCAAGGATCACAATATAATCTCAATGCCTTTGCTGGTGGTGTAAGTGATGGTGTATATGGTGTATCAGGAATGGATCTAGCTATGACAACGCATAATTTAAAAGCTAAAAAGTCATGGTTTATGTTTGATGATGAAGTTGTTGCTTTAGGAAGCAATATTAGTGGACAATATGATGTAGAAACAACACTTGAAAATTATAAAATTGATGATAACAATAGAACATATTATGTAGATGGTAATGAGCAGACAATGAGCATGGATGGTATAGAAACTGCTTATAGTAATGTAAAAACATTTAATATGCAAGGGAATGTTGAAGATTCTGAAATCGGATTTTATTTCCCTAATAGTTTAGACATCAATGTAAAAAGTGAAACTAGATCAGGAACATGGTCATCTTTAGGAGAATATAATCGCGATACGACGACATATAATGCCGATTATTTTACTGTTTGGACAGATCATAGTGAAAATGGAAATGGCGCTGCTGATGGATCATATGCATATGTATTATTACCAGGAAAGTCAGTCAGTGAAACAGCTGCATATGCTTCAAATAGTGATATTGAAATTATTCGTCAAGATGATAAAGTGCATGCAGTATATGAAAAGAGTTTAGGAACATTAGGTGTTAATTTTTGGCAGGATGGATATAATTCAGTTGATTTAGGTGATGTTAAAAATTATGTAACAAGTGATAGTGCGGCCTCAGTTATGATCAATGATACTGATAATGGTTTGAATGTTTCTGTTACCGATACGACTCAACAAAATAGTGATTATATAACTTTAGAAATTAATCGTGAGGTACAGGGAGTAGTTAGTGCTGATGAAGGCATTGAAGTTATCCAAATGGCACCAACGACGATTATTAAAGTTAATGTTAAAAATGCAGATGGTAAATGTTTCCAGGTTGCCTTTTCACATGATGATGTGGATTTAAAACCGACTTCGATTACTGATGTTTATATGGATGATGATGCTTTAGTAGTAGCTGTAAATCGTGAAATAAATGCTAAAAGCTATTTGATTCACTATGGTAATGAAAGTGGTAAATATCCAAATGTTTTAGAAACTGATGATTTAACAACACGGATCTATGGATTAACACCAGGTGCTACTTATTATTTGAATGTTCAAGCTAAAAATGGTGAAAATATTAGTGAATTCGGAAGCGAAGTTTCTTTTACGACAACTGCTACAACTTCATTTTTTGATGAATTTGAAACAATGGATAAGATGTTGAGTCATACATCAAATTGGGATTTTGATTCGGCAAATGCGGGACAAAATGGGCAGGCAAATAATTTTGAAAGTGATACTACTCGAATCAAACGTATTGGTTCAGATAGAAATAGTGTTGAGTCGATCGTTTATATGCTGCCAGGACTTCAAGATTTTACTTTAGAAGTATATGGTTATGATAATTCGATCGGAACGATCAACATGTATACATCACAGGATGGTAATACGTGGCAAGAACAAGCTTATCGTACTTCGCCAGCTGTCAATACTAAAAATGGCTGGTTTAAACAAAATTTATCGACACCAGAGAGTGGAATTAATGAAGATGCTAATTATCTTAAAATTGAGGTTTGTAATCATCCAACTAAAGTATGGGCACCACAATTTACTAGGTTTGATGCTACGATGAAAAATGCTAGTGATCTTAAACTATTAAAAGATTCAATGCAAAATGACAGTAAAATATATTTAACTAGTGATGTTGATTTTACAACTTATTTAGATGACGATGTAGTAAAGGCTATCAGTGATGATGCTGAATTGTTATATAGTTATACAAATATTAAAGATGGGACGATCACAGCTTACGTTAAGGACGGTGGCAATGTTGATATTTCGATATCAAATAATGGTATCGATTATACCTCATTAACTGTTGCAAAAGAGGCAGTAGATACTAATGATGGTTATACAAAAATAAATATTACTATTCCAGAATTAGCAGAAAATATTGATTATTTAAAAATAACAGCATCAAAAGATAGTATGATTTCAGATGTTACTTTGAGTTATGTGCCTGAAAATGCTGATGTCCAGCAAATTCGATTCGTTGATAAAAGTATCGATGGAGTTATTGATTATGATGTAGTTCCAGCAGTTAAAACAGCACCAATGAATGCCCAAAGTACGCTTATTTATAATTCAAATAATGATAGTGTTGTTACATTTAAAAATGGTACATTACAGTTTATGAAACAAGGTAGTGCTACAGTTGAGCTGCAAGTCAAGGGAACTGATGTATCAGCTGTTTTACCAGTTACAGTATATAAAGATATGGCTTTAAAAAAGGCAGTAACAGCAAGTTCTTCAACAGCTGGTTATGCAGTTACTAATGCTGTTGATGGTGATATGGATATTACAAGATGGCAATCTAATTCGCAAGGGAAAGAATGGATCCAGGTAGATTTAAAAAAAGAAACATCTTTTGATGCAATTGATCTTAAATGGTATGCAAATGGTGAAAGTTATGATATTTTGGTTTCTAATGATGGAACAAATTGGAAAAATATTAAATCAGAAACAGAAGCTAAATATGGTCAGTACGTTCGTTATGATTTTGATGAATCAGAAACAGCACGTTATGTAAAGATTCAAGGTGTAAGCGAATCACAATATTCATTATTTGCTTTTAGAGTTCTACAAAGAACTGGAAGTGAAAATGATGTTGAATTAGAACCATGGAATCTAGCGCTTAATAAACCGGCCTATAGTAGCGGTTTACATCCAAGCGATGGAACTGGAAAAGCTGAAAAATATGCTGTAGATGGAAGTACTGCAACCCGCTGGGCTTCAAGAAGAACAAATGATGAATGGTTTTATGTAGATTTAGAATCAGATTGTATTATTCAAGCAGTCAATATATTATGGGAAGTTGCTTCAGCAAAAGAGTTTAAATTACAAATATCTGAGGATGGTGAAACTTGGATCGACATGGCCCATATTAGCAATAATAGTGTGCAAAATGATTGGACAAAACATGTATTTTCTCAAGATTATGTTGGTAGATATGTCCGGATGCAGGGGATTTTAGCTAATACCGGATATGGATATTCTATTTATGAATTCCAGGTAATGGGAACAACAGTTGATGATCCTAGTGTTCAAGATATCAATAATATCTCATTTGTAGATAATAAAATGAGCATGTTGAAGGGACAAACAACGACCCTTGTAATTACAACTGATCCTGAAAATGTAACGGCTTCTAGTATTGCTTGGGAATCATCAGATCCAAGCTTAGTATCTGTCAACAATAATGGTAAGATTACGATCAAAGGTGAATCAGGAAAGGCAATAATAACGGCATATTCGATTAAAGATCCGACTGTTAAAGCTGAATGTACGATCAATATTACACCTAGTGCCGGAAAAGTAATTAAAGTTGAAGGTTTATCTTTATTGAATACGGTCAATACATTATTTTTAGGAGATATTCATCAATTAAGTGCAAATATTACGCCAGAAAATGCAACACATCAATATATTATCTGGTCAAGCAGTGATGAATCAGTTATTAAAATAGATGCTGATGGAAAATTAAGTGCTGTTGGAATGGGAATAGCTACAATTAGTGCTAAGACAACAGCAGGAGTAAATGTTGAAATAACGATTACAGTTAAAGAAGCTCAAGTTGATAAAGATTCATTACAAGAAATTTATGATAAAAATAAAGATAAAGTAAGTGAAACTTATACTCCTGCAAGCTGGCAAGGATTCAGTGAAGCAATGGAACAGGCAAAAAATGTTTTAGAAAACGAAAGTGTTAGTCAAGAAGAAGTTGATCAAGTTTTAGCTGATTTGATGACTGCTGTTGAAGAATTGGTGAAAAAAGCTGATAAACGCGGATTAGAAATAGCTGTTGAAGCAGCTGATGAAATTACAGATAAAGATTTAGAAGCAGTAGTTCCTGCTGTAGTAAATGAATTTAAAGCAGCTTTACAAGAAGCTAAAGCAATCTTAGAAGATGAAAATGTTAGTCAAGAAACAGTAAGTGCATCATTTGATCGCTTAGCAACAGCAATTCAAATGTTGGATTTTATTAAAGGCGATAAAGCATTATTAGAGATTTTAGTAGTTGAGGCAGCTAAATTAGATAGTAGTGATTATACTGATGAATCATGGGCTGTTGTAGCTGATGCGCTAGCTAAAGCTAATGAAGTACTTGCTGATGAAAATGCATTGCAAGATGAAGTAGATGCAGCAAAAAATGCTTTACAAAATGCTATAACAAGATTAGTGGAAAAAGTAGATAAGACATTATTAGAAGCTTTCTACAATAAAGTAAAAGATAGTGAAGAAAGTAAATATTTAGCATCATCATGGTCAGGATTCAAAGAAGCTTTAAATAGTGCTAAAAATGTATTAGAAAATGATGAAGCAACTCAAGAACAAGTGGATGCTGCATATAATGTGCTAGTTAAAGCCTATTTAGATTTAAGACTAAAACCAAATAAAGATTTATTACAAGAACTAATTGATCAAGCAAAACGATTAAATCGAGCAAATTATAGTTTAGCTAGTTATAAGGTGATGTTAGAAGCATTATCAGATGCTCAAGCAATATACGCTAATGAAGAAGCAACAGAAGCTGAGGTAATAGCAGTTCAAAACGATCTAGCAAAAGCAATCGACAGTTTAATAGAACAAAGTAATGAAGATACATTAAGTATTAAAACTGGTGATAATAGTTTTGTATATGGTTCATTAGGATCAATGATGCTAATGGCAGTGGCGATTGTTTTATTGAAAAAAAGAGAATCTTAGATCAAAAATATAAATAAGGAAGTTTTAAGAATAAGCTTAATTCTTCCTTTTTTGTTATTTTAAAGTGCTAAAGAAACAATGTTATAGTAGAAAGATTATTAAGTTTTAGTTTGTTTAATAAAGTCTAAGATTTATAATTTTATTAATCAGATAACCATAGAAATATTAAGAGATAGATATAATGGAACTAAAGAATCATGAATAGCTATAATTAAAACTATAATAAAAAAATTTCATAATTTGTTTTAAAGATACAGAAATAGCATATTTTTGACATTTATAAATAGAAGACTTATAATAAAATTAAATAAATAAACGGGGAGCATTTGCTGAGAGTAAGCTTTAGACTTAGACCCATAACCTGATTTGGATAATGCCAACGTAGGGAAACAGTAATTTTGATTGTTTGCAGAAGGTTCTTTCAGGTGCCTCTGTTTTTTTATTAAAGGAGGACGGAAATTGAATTATACAACACAGATGGATGCAGCGAGAAAAGGAATGATAACACCAGAAATGAAAATTGTTGCTGCCAAAGAAAACCTTGATATTGAGTTATTAAGAGAAAAGATAGCTTTGAGAGAAGTTATTATCCCATGCAACAAAGTTCATCATGCTCTTTGTCCCAATGGAATCGGAGCTATATTAAAAACAAAAATCAATGTAAATTTAGGAACTTCAAGAGATTTAGTTGATTTAGAGATGGAATATGAAAAAGTAGAGATGGCTGTAAAGATGGGGGCAGAAGCCATTATGGATTTGAGTTCTTTTGGAGATACGCAAAAGTTTAGAAAATTTTTAGTCGAAAAATGTCCAGCGATGCTAGGAACAGTACCCATTTATGATGCCGTAGTTTATTATCATAAACCACTTATGCAGATTACAAGTAAAGAATGGATCGATATTGTAAGAATGCATGCTCAAGATGGTGTAGATTTTATGACGATTCATTGTGGAATCAATCGAAATACTGCTAAACGTTTTAAAGAAAATAAACGTTTAATGAATATTGTTTCTCGTGGCGGTTCGATTATTTTTGCCTGGATGGAAATGACAGGAAAAGAAAATCCTTTCTATGAATATTTTGATGAAATTTTAGATATTTGTGAACAATATGATGTGACTTTGAGCTTGGGTGATGCCTGTCGACCAGGCTGTATCGAAGATGCTAGTGATGCCAGTCAAATTGAAGAATTAATTGTTTTGGGTGAGTTGACAAAACGGGCTTGGCAGAAAAATGTCCAAGTCATGATTGAAGGGCCAGGACATATGCCGCTTAATCAAATTCAAGCGAATATGGAAATTCAAAAAACATTGTGTCATGGCGCTCCATTTTATGTCTTGGGACCAATCGTAACAGATATAGCACCTGGTTATGATCATATTACCAGTGCAATCGGTGGGGCAGTAGCAGCAGCCAATGGCGCTTCATTTTTATGCTATGTGACACCAGCAGAACATTTAAGATTACCTGATATAAATGATGTTAAAGAAGGAATAATTGCTAGTAAAATAGCGGCTCATGCAGCTGATATTGCTAAAGGGATACCACATGCGATGGATATTGATCGTCAAATGAGTGAAGCAAGAAAAAAACTAGATTGGGAAAAAATGTTCACATTGGCAATCGATCCTGATAAAGCTATAGCCTACCGTCAATCTTCAAAACCAGAAAAAGAAGATACTTGCAGTATGTGTGGGAATTTTTGTGCAGTAAAAAATATGAATAGAATATTAGATGGAGAAAATATTTCTATATTTGATGAATAGGAGAAAATTATGTTTAAAGAAATGTTAGATAATGTCAGAATAAAAAAACCACTAATTCATAATATTACGAATTATGTAACAGTGAATGATGTAGCAAATATGGTCTTAGCTTGTGGGGCAAGTCCTATCATGGCAGATGATGAAAATGAAGTAGCAGAAATTACCAGCATCTGCACAGGATTGAATATTAATATTGGAACATTAAATTCTAGAACGATCTTATCTATGAAAAAAGCGGGACAGAAAGCAAATGAATTGTCACATCCGGTTTTATTGGATCCAGTCGGCGTAGGAGCAAGTCAGCTTAGAACAAAGACAGCTTTTGAATTGATTGATAATGTTTCTTTTAGTGTTATTAGAGGAAACATTTCTGAAATCAAAGTTTTAGCTTATCGCCAAGGAAGCGTTCATGGCGTTGATGCAAATGTTGAGGATGCTGTTAGTGAAGAAAATTTAGATAATTGTATTGCATTTATTAAAAAATTTGCTCAGCAGGTTCAAGCGATTGTTGCGGTGACAGGAGCAATAGATTTAGTTAGTGATGGAACAACTTGCTATGTTATTAGAAATGGAACAAAGGAAATGAGTGCTATAACGGGGACGGGCTGTCAGCTGTCAGCTTTAACAACAGCTTTTATTTGTGCTAATCAAAATCATATTTTAGAAGCAACAGCAGCAGCTGTTTGTACAATGGGATTAGCCGGTGAAATTGCCCAAACAAAGATGCAAGATCACGAAGGGAATGCATCTTATCGAAATCGAATCATTGATGCTGTTTATCATATGACGGGTGATGTTTTAGCAAAAGGAGCAAAATATGAAATTAGATAAGCAGGATTTATTATTATATGCTGTAACTGATCGCAGCTGGTTGAAAGATAGATCTCTTGCTAGTCAGGTAGAAGATGCTTTAAAAGGCGGAGTAACATTTTTACAGCTTAGAGAAAAAGATTTAGATGATAAAACTTTTAAAGATGAGGCATTGCAGATCAAAGCATTATGCCAAAAATATCATGTACCATTTATTATTAACGATAATGTTGAATTGGCTAAGGAAATTGATGCTGATGGTGTACATATAGGACAAGATGATTGTGAATTGAAAAAAGCAAGAGAAATTTTAGGTAAGAATAAGATCATTGGTGTTTCGGTTCATGATTTAAAAGAAGCAAGAATAGCTTATGAAAATGGTGCTGATTATTTAGGTGTAGGTGCAGTTTTTTCAACTAATACTAAAAAGGATGCTTCAGCAGTTTCGTTTACAACTTTAAAAGAAATTTGTACAAATATCGATATTCCTGTTGTAGCTATTGGTGGTATTAATGATGATAATATTATTCAATTAACAGGTAGTGGAATAGATGGGGTTGCTGTTATTAGTGCTATTTTTGCCCAAGATGATATAAAAGAAGCAGCAAAAAAACTAAAAGAAAAGATCAGTCGACTAGTTCATAAAACCTTGCCGGCTTGTCTAACGATTGCGGGGAGCGATAGCAGTGGTGGTGCTGGCATTCAGGCTGATGTGAAAACAATGCTGGTAAATCGGGTTTATGCTATGTCCGCTTTAACAGCTCTAACAGCTCAAAATACGACTGGTGTTACTGGTATTTATGAGGTATCAGGTGAATTTTTAGAACAACAGTTAGATAGCATTTTTACAGATATTTATCCCGAAGCTGTGAAAATTGGCATGGTGTCAAGTCAAACTTTGATTATTTCGATTGCAAAGAAGTTAAAAGAATATAATGCTCGAAATATCGTTATTGATCCCGTTATGATAGCGACTAGTGGTGCTAAATTGATCGATGATGAAGCAATTGATACTTTAAAAGAATATTTGTTACCTATGGCTACTGTTTTAACACCGAATATTCCTGAAGCAGAAATTTTAGCAGATATGAAAATTAAAAACGAGCAGGAAATGGTGGAAGCTGCTGCTTTAATTGGTGAAAAATATGGCTGTGCAGTTTTGGTTAAAGGTGGTCATGCTATTAATGATGCTAATGATTTGTTGTATCAAAAAGGAAATTATCAATGGTTTAAAGAAAAACGTATTGATAATTTCAATACACATGGAACAGGTTGTACTTTATCAAGTGCAATAGCAGCAAACTTAGCAAAAGGGGATAGTTTAGAAAAATCTATAGAAAAAGCAAAAAAATATATATCAAAAGCATTAGCAGCTATGCTTGATTTAGGAAGTGGTTCGGGACCAATGGATCATGGTTTTGTTTTAGATAAATGATAGTTTATAAAAAATGTATATGATGATAAATCGTAAAACTATATCAAAAATAATATAAAGAAAAATAAAAGATTGCAAAGATGTTTATCATCATGTATGAATATCTAGTCAATAAGAAATATTGATATAAAATTTTTTGGAAGAAAAAGAAAATTTAATAACAATAAGTTATTAAAAAGTTTCTTTTTTTATAGTGATGCATGGAATATACGTTTTTAGTCTTTAAAAGGGTTTGTAACCCTTTTAATGTTAATTGATGTATAATTTTAAATCATCTGTAAATTAGTAATAATTAAATTAATTTTTAAAATAATATCTGGTTTATGTAGTAAAAATATGTTCATAAATGGAAAATTTATTATATGTTAATTTAATAATGATTTTTATCATAGCTAATGTTATAATACCTAAGGATAATTTATGGAGGTAAATATGAATATTATTGAATTAATCAAAGTTATAATTTTAGGTATAGTAGAAGGGATTACAGAATGGCTGCCAATTAGTAGTACTGGACATATGATTTTAGTGGATGAGTTTATAAAATTAGATGTTAGTGCTGATTTTTTAGAGATGTTTTTAGTTGTGATTCAATTAGGAGCAATACTTGCTGTTGTATTTTTGTACTGGCAAAAATTACTTCCGTTTGATTATAAAAATAATTGGAAAATAAAAAAAGATACTTTTTCAATGTGGTTTAAAATAATCATAGCTTGTATTCCTGCAGCGGTAGTAGGGATATTATTTGATGATCAGTTAAATGAATTATTTTACAATCCACCAACTGTTGCGATTGCTTTAATTGTTTTTGGAATCTTATTTATTATTATCGAAAATTATAATAAAGGAAGAAAAGCAAAAATCAATTCATTAAGTGAAATAACTTATAATACAGCATTGATTATCGGGATATTTCAATTAATTGCAGCAGTTTTTCCTGGTACTTCTCGTTCTGGAGCAACTATTGTTGGGGCTTTGTTGATTGGAGTTAGTCGTACAGTAGCTGCTGAATTTACTTTCTTTTTAGCGGTACCAGTTATGTTTGGTGCAAGTTTATTAAAGTTAGTTAAATTCGGATTCGCTTTTACTGCTAGTGAATTAGTTTTATTGATTATTGGTATGTTAGTAGCTTTTGTTGTCAGTATGATAACGATCAAGTTTTTAATGAGTTATATTAAAAAACATGATTTTAAAGTGTTTGGATGGTATCGAATTATTTTAGGAATTATTGTTTTGATTTATTTTATGATTTTCTAAGTAAAAGTACACATATAAATTTTATATGTGTATTTTTTAGCTAAAATATTATTTTATGCTATAATTTAAGATGAGGTGATTAATGTCGTTTAACTATGATATCTTACATTTGTATGATGATGCTAAAAGTGAAAAATGAAACAAATTTATTCAATAGTAGTATTTTTTGATATTTTAGGTTTTAATCTAGTTTTAATGATATAAAAAAGCATCAAAAATATCTATGTTTTAGCGAAAATTAATGAGCCGTTCAATCAGTGATTTTTAATATTTATTAGCTGTTAAGGATTTTTTAATAAATATAAAAAAAGATTATCTTAAAAAAATAATTGTTGAAGGTAAGAAAAATAGCAACGTTTCAATAAAAGCAAAATATGGCTGACTAGAAAAAAGTGTTTTAAAGAAATTGATTATTTAAGAAATAATAAAGAGATCATATTATAAAATATCTTTATTTATGTTACAATTATAAAAGATTAAAGGAAAATGTTGATCTGAAAAAATTATTCTATTTTAATAGTTATAAGATTCGTAATGTTTAATTTTTAAGATTTAAAAATATCTTATGCTAATAATATCTTTATAAAAATCAAACAGAACAGCGGCTTATAAGTTATTTTGATTAAGAATTTTTTTTAGAAAAAAGCAAAAAATAATAGCTTGCAATACTTAACGGTTTGAAAGGAAAAGCGGGCAGAAAGGAGAGATAGCGATTATGAAAATTTTATTATGCTGCATGGCAGGGGTTACTTCTAATATGTTTGCATCAGCATTAAAGGATGAAGCAGCTAAAAGAGATTTGGAAATTATTGTTTGGGCTGCGGCTCAAACAGCGGTTGAATATTCTATTGAACAAGCTGATTTGATATTAGTAACTCCACAACTAGCAGGTTCATTAAAGAAATTTAAGGATTTAGCAGTACCAGGGACGCCAGTAAGTCTTATTAGTGAAGAAGATTTTAGAACTTTTAATGCTAAAAAGGTTTTAGATGATGTTCTTTCGTTATAATGTTAAAAAATAATTTTGTTGTTAAAGAACTATAAATTGTTATTTGTAGTTCTTTTTTAATGTATATTATAGAAAGTGGATTTGTTTTAACGGTAATGAATTTCTATACTAATATTGAGGTCGCTTTTTTATTTTGTGTAATGGTTAATGAACTTTAACAAAAGGAATATTAATTTATCATGAAACAGCATCAAATAAAAATTCCAAAACAAAAATGTATGTGTTAGCTATAATATTAAATTATTGGATAAAAAAGCCAAAATAATCTTGCAGGATTGCATATTATGTGGTCAATACAGCGGTTTGTCCTCAAAAAAGCAATTTCTATTAGTGGCTATGATATACAACACAAATAGAGCAGATTAAAAAACCGACTAGATTTTCATGAGGTTTTAGAAGAAGTATTAGACAGTTTCAAGATAAAAAGATTTTAAAGCTGGTCTTCTTAGCTATACGGAGGATGTATCATTTGTTGTTTTAGATTCACAAAAAGAAAAAATTGAACATCTAGCTATCAGCTTATTAAGAAAAATAAAACTTTTTATTAATTTATTTAGTCCTTTAGCAAGGCAAAATAATATTGATAATTATTTTTTATGCTCCAATCGCTATTGTCATTCTAGCGAGAAATAAAAAAATTGTTATTATTCATTGATAAGCAACAAATTATGCATGAATTTTGGTATATTATATGCTAGTCTTTAATAAAATATATATAATAGGAAGAATTGTAGTTGTTGATAATTTTGAAAAATACATTTCATGATATGCGATTGTAAGATTAGGAATTTTTAATACATGAGGTGAGAAATTAAGGAGGGGTGAAAAATGAATAAAGTGATTTTTATTTTCTCGATTTTCTTTTTTAAAAGAAACAAATAGTATTATAAATAGGGTTACTGGTAATGTTTGTAATTTAGTTAAAATCAATAACTAAAGCTGGTTCATGAACTATCGCTTCAGATCGGAAAATTATAGGAAATGATGTAGAAGAAATCCGAGCACAAACAAGTTAGAAAAGCAAATAATTTAGGTAATAAGTTCATAGAAAAGGATAACGAAATAAAATATGACCATTAAACAATAAATTGTCAGAAGAAAACATTTTTAACATAACAGATCAGGGACACTCATACTAAGATTTATATTACACCCCAAGTAATTTTCAACAATAACTTGGTTTTATAATGCATTAATTTCTATTATTTGGGGTTTTGTATTGATAGTATTAGATAAAAATGTAAAAAGTATATTGGAAATAAGACTAACTGTTTGTATGTTGCTTTTCAATTTTTTTACATTTTAATAACTAAGATCTATTTTATCTCAGTAATGAATATATAGGCTATAGTCACCTGATTTTTTTGTATCTTTTTAAATTACGTAAAATTTGTTCCTGTTTAATCTTCTTACGTTCATAAAAGGCTATTTGTTCGTCTTTGTTAGGTATGTTACTGTTATGTAGTATTTTTAATGCTTTATCACATTTTCTTAAATTATTTACCGCTTCTATTTGTTTTCTATTTTTCAAAATATCACCTTTATAAAATCTTTGACAATTTTTATATTTATAATCTTCATAGATCTATATAAATTGAGCGAAATATACTGTTATTTTATTGTCAAATAAGTGTGGAAGAGTTAAAGAAAATATAATTGAATTTTGTATGAAATTTGAGATTATCCGCATAAACACAATATTTTCAAAGAATTCGAAGTTACAAAACTCACTCATTTTACCATTTGACGCTTACATTTGAAAAACACAGCTTATACTATTTCTTCCTCTTGATGAACCCACACAGAAAATAAAAAGTTCTGTCAAGAATAGCCACTGTTAAGTGGTACGAAGCATTCTTGATCAGACTTTTTAGTTTTATTTCCACTTTCTATAACCCTCATTTTAATATTATGTATCATTTAGACTTGTTCTTTTAGTAGAAAGTATCTTGTTTTTCATCATATATAAAGCAATTATCCAAATCATATAATTTAATCTTAAAACAAATAGCTGTATCAGGAAAAAATCCCAATAACTTATTTTGAAAATTTTTATGTCTATTTTTCATATGGAGAATTTCATTTCCAGATAATATTATTAAATCTCCTTCTACTTTTTTTACATAATCAAAAAGTATTTACCGCTTCCTTCTCTTGTTGTGTTCCCGCTCTCTATAACCCATTCAATATAACAATCTTGAAAAAATTTATTTTTACAAAAATATGACTCTATATTTTTTTGTAATAGTATTGCCATAATCAATAATATTAACTGTTAAATAGAAATTGTTATTTTCAAATGTGATATCCTTAAAATAATACTTGTTTATATTATTATAAATACAAGCATTGGAAAATACCTCACTAATTGTTGTTTTTAGAAATAATTGTATCTTATCTTTATCAAATCATTCACAACAGTATTGAATTCATCTTCTCTATGTAGAATATAATGTTTAATATCTTTTTATTGTTCTTTATATTTTTATCCGTTCATATTATTCACAATGCCGGTTAGTTTATAATAAAAATTTTTAGACATAAAAATCTCACATATTTTATTAATCGTGAGTAATGTGAGATTATAATTATTATTTTATTTATCTTGAATCGTAATTTCTGTATTTGTTTCACCGTCCGAATTCTTTATGTTACCGTCAGCTTCAAGGCCATTTTCTTCTAATTCGCTTTTATTTATATCTATCTCCTGATTTGATTGATCAGATTCATGTTTATATTTGATCCAAATGTCGCCATTTTCATCAACATACTGTTCTCCAGTTATTTCTCTTTCCTGATTATTTTCATCAGTAAAAATTACTTTAATTGTATTTTTGACGGTATTACTAATTTTACCATCAGTTGCCGCATCAACTGTACTAATTCCACCTAATATCAAAATACATACAGCAATACTAAATGCCGCTTTTTTTAGTTTTATTTTTTTCATAGTTCTATTCCTTTCATAAAGATCATAAGCAATGCGATCATTAACCATAGTTTTAATTTTATCAGTATCAATTTGTTTCATTTACTCTTTCCTCCTTAGCTTCTTTCTGATTCGATATAATTTTATTTTCAGATTATTGATTTTTTGCTTTTTCATTTTAGCAATCTCCCTGATTTTATATCCTTCAATATAATAAAGATGAAATATTTCTTTTTCTTGATCAGTCAATTGCTGTATTTTTTCTTCGATGATCAACATTTGATCAAATTCATATTCTTGATATCCTTGATTATTTAATATTTGATCATCATATTCAATTTCCTGCTTATTTTGTTTTAATCTATTATAAGTACAGTTTCTAGCAATCGTTGACAAATATGATTTCATATTCGTTTGAATCTTATTTTGATTCTTCCAGAAAAGATAAAATGTATCAGCAATAATTTCTTCGATATCATGATATGATAATGTATCTCCAGCAATATTATAAACAACGGTAAATACATAATGACTGTATTCTTCAATAATCAAATCAATGTTTAATTCAACATTATTCTTCAAATTGATACCTCCTCTTTGAATCGATTCATTATATAGACAACAAATATTTTATAAAGGTTACAAAAAAAGAAAAGCTGTTTTCAACTTTTCTTAATTATTTATCTATTTTTAATTTTTTTAATTATTTGAATAATTGGTAAATTTGCTAGTGCTAAACCGTAAACAATTAATAATTGTTCAATGTTTAATGTTTGAACTTTAAATGTTGTTTGTAAAAACGGCATTGTAACAACTAAAGTAATCAAAATAAAACCAATCAAAAAAGCTCCTTGTAAAAATATATTATTGAAAAAGCCTTTTTTAAATATAACTGGTTTTTTTGACTTACAATTATAACCATGTACTAATCTTGATAAACAAAGCGTAGCAAAAGCCATGGTGCTAGCTAATACGGTATTACCATCTTGATATCCAATCGTAAATGCTAGCATTGTCATTAAAGCAATCACAAAGCCTTCAATTCCCACATCGATTAAAAACGGTTTGGTTAAAATTGATTCATTTATCGGTCTTGGTTTTTCTTTCATAACCTCTTTACTGTGAGGTTCCATTCCTAAAGCAATCGCTGGTAAACTATCAGTAAGTAAATTAATAAATAATAAATGTACTGGCGCAAAAGGTACTGGTAAAGCCATGATCGAAGCATATAAAACAGCTAAGATTCCGCCAAAATTTCCTGATAGTAAAAATTGAATTGCATCTTTGATATGACTATAAACATTTCGCCCGTTTTCAATGGCTTTAACGATTGTTGCAAAATTATCATCGGTCAAAACCATTGCAGCAGCATCTTTAGATACTTCACTTCCCGTGATTCCCATCGCAACACCAATATTCGCCTGTTTTAAAGCTGGAGCATCATTGACGCCATCGCCAGTCATTGCAACAATATTTCCTCTTTCTTGCCAGGCTTTAACAATTCGAATCTTATGTTCTGGTGAAACTCGTGCATAAACACGTTTATCTGCAACAAACTGTTTTAACTGTTCATCAGTTAAATGATCGATCATACTTCCTTCAACTGCTTGCGAATCATCAGTTAAAATTCCGATTCTTTTAGCAATAGCCATTGCTGTAATTTTATGATCACCAGTAATCATAATTGGAGTAATTCCGGCTTGAATACATTCTTCAACTGCTTTAGCACTTTCTACTCGTGGCGGATCCATCATGGAAATTAGACCTAGAAAAATCAAATCATTTTCATCTTCAAGCATCAAAGCTTTCTCTTGATCAAATTTACGATAAGTGATTGCTAAAACGCGCAATCCATTTTTAGAAAACTCCATATTCATGTCATTAATTTTCTTGATATCATCTGCGGTGATTTCTAAAATTTGACCATTTTTACGAATATATTTAACTCTTTTGATTAAAACATCAACTGCTCCTTTAGTAATCATGGTATAACCATCTTTTAAAAGATGCAGAGTTGACATCATTTTACGATCACTATCAAAAGGTAATTCACTTAAGCGTGGATAAGCATCTCTAACTCGTTTAGCTGGTACATTTAAACTATCACTAAGATTGATCAGTGCTGTTTCCGTAGGATCACCTATTTCTTGACCATCAGTATTTGTCGAATCGTTACACAAAATACTTAAACGCATTAGATCTTTATGCAATGGATTAGAAGGATCAATATCTTTAGCTAAAATCCTTTTTTCTTCAATATAATAATCTTCGACTGTCATTTTATTTTGAGTTAAGGTTCCTGTTTTATCTGAACAAATAACAGAAACACTGCCTAAACCTTCTACGGCTTGCAGCTTACGAATAATTGCCCCTTCTTTAGCCATTTTTTGCGTTCCAAAAGATAGTACGATCGTTACGATCGAACTCAAAGCTTCAGGAATTGCTGCCACCGCTAATGCTATTGCAAACATAAAAGCGTTACCAATATTACCACCTTGTAAGATGTTTAAAACAAATAATAACGCACAAAATGCCATAATAATAATTGATAATTTTTTACCAAAATTATCTAAGTTTATTTGTAAAGGTGTTTTTTTATCAGAAGTACTTTTTAATAATTGGGCAATTTTTCCTACTTCTGTTTCCATCGCTATTTCTGTAACTAAAAAACTGCCGCGACCATAAGTCACAAAACTTCCAGAATACACCATATTAACACGATCACCTAAAGGTACTTCGCCTTCAATAACAGCCGTCGATTTTTCTACTGCCAAACTTTCTCCAGTTAAAGCACTTTCATCAACTTTCATACTTTTATTTTCAATAATTCTTCCATCAGCCGGTATATAATCACCAGCTTCCAAGTAGACTTCATCTCCGATCGTTACCTCTTTACTAGGAATTTCAATAATTTTATTATTGCGTAACACTTTAGCATTAGGTGCTGATAATTCTTTAAGACTATTTAATGATTGATTCGCTTTTACAGTTTGGACTGTTCCCAAGACTGCATTGATTGTAATTACGATCAAAATTACTAAAGCACTTTCAAAATCTCCTAAAAAGCCAGATACTAAGGCTGCTATGATAAGTATAATGACCAAAAAATCTTGAAACTGCTCGATAAAAATCATCGGTATACTTTTTGGTTTAGTTTCAATTAGTTCGTTTAAACCATATTTTTCTTGATTCCTTTTAACTTGTTCATCATTAAGCGGTTTTAATGAACCATTGATTTCTTTTCTAATTTCCGATATTGATTTGTTGTAATATGCTTTCATCTATTTCCCTCCTCTATTCGTATACAATAAAAGCGAGTCCTTTATTGCATACTAAAAATGCAATAAAAGTCTCGCTATTTCATTACGTTCCGGATGATTTGATCATCGTATTGACGAAAGCGTAAACACTATGTGTTAGCTACTCCCTTTTATGTTCTTATATGATAACTAGATTGATAAAAAAAGTCAATTCTTTTATTTATATAATACAACTTTTAACGAATTCTTAACAATCTCTAAATGATAACAGCCTTTAGCATATCTTTCTCCATCAATATTAACATCTTGATTTGTTTTAATATCTAATACTTTTAACTTATTATGATAATATAACTTTCCTTTTTCCAGCTGACCCGTAAATAATAAAAACAAATAGTATGGAATTGATCTTTTCTTTAAACTAGAAACTAAATTAATATCGATTAAACCATCTTGAATATCAGCATTTTTACCAATTCTAAACCCACCGCCAAAATACTTACCATTGCAAAAAGCTCCAACAATTAAACTTCCTTCATAGATTTTCTTATCATTTTGATAAAGCGTCGTAGGATATAAGCGATATTTTGACATCCTTCTAACTAGAACATTTACATACTGCAAAGTTTTTGGTAAATATTTGATTCGGCGATAATTATGAACATTATTAGCTATATCGCTGTCAAAAGCACAACAAAATACATTAATACAATAGATATCGTTAGCTTTGATTAAATCAATTGGCTGGGCCTTTAAATGTAATGACATTTCTAAAAGCTCATAGGGGTCATTAGTATTGGCAATTGTCCGAATAAAATCATTTCCTGTTCCAGCAGGAATAATAACTAATTCATTATCACTGCCAATCAATCCTTGAACAACTTCATGAACTATACCATCTCCACCAACTGCATAAATACGATGATTATATTTTTGATAGCTTTTTGCAATTTCAGTCGCATGGCGCGGATATTTTGTATACTTTATCTCATAGTCATATCCTTTCATCAAAGAATTGATCATTGCTTCTATTTTAAGACTTTGTGTATTTGGTTTTATTATAAAAATATGTTTTTGTTCCATAAAGATATCACCTTCTTCATTTTAACAGATTTTTCCTTATATAAGCTATATTTTATTTAATTAAAAAAGCATAAATGTGGATCAGATTGTAATAATTTATTTAAGAGGTGATCAGATGATCTATATTATTAATATCATCCTTGGGGGAATATTTGTATATTATGATATTTATCATATCGATAGTAATCTGATTAAATGGTTGATCAGTTTTAATTGTTTTATTTATCTAGTTATAAAAAAAGTTAGTCCACCTGCTATTTTAGCTAGTGCTTTGGCATTTATCGGTGATTATTTTTTGTTATTTACAAATCATTATTTAATTGGTATTAGTTTATTTATTATGGTTCAATTGACGTATATGTATCTGATAAAATATGTTAATTATTTTCCTTTTGTTTTTTTAGGTCTTATTTTAATAAACCCTTTAATTAGTTTGGCACTTATATATTTAGGTTTTAGTTTATTGAATCTATATCAGAGTTTTAAAACTTATAAAAAGCTTTTTATTGCTGTTTTTCTTTTATTATGTTGTGATATTATTATTGCACTTGTATATCTAAAACTTATCGATTCTGTTTTTGCTATTATGATCTGGATCTTTTATCTGCCTAGTCAGTTATTTTATATTTATAGTCAAACTTTTTTTCAAAAATCTTTTTTTTGATATTTATTTTTAGATTTAATAGTGTTATACTTATCGAGTACTGTCCTCATAGTGAAATGGATATCACGTAACCCTCCGGAGGTTAAGTTGTAGGTTCGATTCCTACTGAGGATGCCAATATAAATAGTAATGAGATTTTAAATTTACTAAAACCCTTGACTTAGAGCCAAATTAGTTAAGGGTTTTTATTTCGTTATTTGTTTTCGACACTTTTAAATTATAAAAACATTATTTATCACTTTAGCCTTATGTTCTTTGCTAATGTGAGTGTTATACATAGTGGTATTGAAATCAGTATGTCGCATCAATTCTTATGCAGTCTTAATGTCAACATCATTCATTACCAATGCTGTAGTAAATGAATGAAATTAAAGTTTATGTATAATATTGTAAGATTCAGAATGTTTTGACATAGTAATCTTGATACGTTTAGACATGGAGATGACCCCATGGTGATATGCAGATACTCATAAAAGTAAGAAATAATTTTAGTAATTAGAAATCAAAACACCCAGTATCACTATATGTGATACTCGTGTGTGTTATCATTTATTTTAAAGTATTGATTTTAAAAAGAAATATTGTAGAACATATTCGTAGAAAATAATTTATATATTTGTAAAGCATAAGTTACTTTATTCTTACATATACTAATACATGAAGATAATTTAATCTTCTGCATTATTACAACTAAATAGAGCATGTTCGAGGATAGAAAGATGGCTATCACGCATAGCAATATGTAAAGTGTAGGGGTAACTCGATGAGATGTGGGAACAATCGCCCCACCGAATATGTTCTAAAAGATTCAGCTCTCTAGTTATTATTTAGAGGACGTTTATTTTTATGAATGATTGGATAAATGAAAAAGGGAGTATTACTTAATATTGATCAAAATTATATAAAATGATATAAAAATTTGGTCTAAGAGTTTATAATGTTGATTATCCCATTATTTTAAGTAAAAAATACAAAATCAAATTAATAAATATAATAAAACAGTTAAAATAATTTGATTATTATAATTAATTTATAAAAAAGCATTTCAAAAATAAATAATTTAATCTAAAAAAGTTATCTAACATAATTCGCTAATCAACATTTGCATTTTCATAACAATATTGGCTGTAAAGTTTCAAATATAAAGTATTATCTGAGACATTACGTCTCTTTTCATAGCAGTACTGTTGATAATCAGTTGTTTGAAGTACCAGTTATATACTGTTATAACGACAAGTATCTTCATTCTGTTCTATCTATAGCTTTTATCATACCTCATTCATCATATTCCATATACTTTGTACTTCAGATTTTTTCTTTAGAAATGTTTTCTTCATTGAATGTTGAAAAATCGTTAACATGTTTCAGATATCTGTTTTTTCACTTTACCAGCGGATAGAAAATATAGAATATTCTAAGTGTTATGTTTTTATGTTGTTGTTTTATGTAGAAAGAAAATCTTTATATATTTAAGTTACAAGGGAACCATATTAATAAATTGACATGCGTTAGTTGGTGTAGTACAATGTATTACGAAAAGAGGGGTGGATTATATGAGTTTCTCAATTAGGTTGAATGATGAAGAAGAAAAATTATTTAGAAGTTATGCAAGTTTTCATGGATGCTCTTTAGGTGAAGCTTTAAAAAAAGCTTTACTTGAAAAAATTGAAGATGAATATGATGTTGCATTAGCAGAGCAAGCACATAAAGAATATTTAAATAATTCAACTACTTATTCTATGGATGAAGTAAAAAAGGAATTAGGATTATGAGATATGATGTTGTTTTTTCTAAAACTGCATTAAAACAGCTCAAGAAAATGGATAATTACACAAAGTTAATGCTAGTAAATTGGATTGAAAAAAATCTAGGTAATTGTGAAGATCCCCGTATTCTTGGGAAAGCATTAAAAGGTAATTTAAAAAATCAATGGAGATATAGAGTAGGGGATTATCGTATTTTATGTGAAATAGAAGATAATAAACTTATTATACTTGTTATTAATGTTGGTTATAGAAGAGAAATCTATGAATAGATTTTTTTCTTTTAAAAACATTTAGGTAGTGTGCCTTTATTATGTTCTATAGAAACAACTTGCATAAAAACTAAAAAGTATGCATACAAAAAAATGCATCCATAAAAGATAAAATAGTTAAGAGAAGTTAAGATTTTTATATATAAGGGAAAATATTACTATCAGCTTATAACTGTTGAATTGGTTCTTAATTTCTATTAATTGGGCTGCAACTTTATGAAATAAAGTTACATTCTTTTACAAAACGATAATTATGCACACAAAAATATATTTTTTAATCTTACTCAAAAAACCTCCTAGTTACTAGGTGATTTTTATAATGTCTTGAGCTTTTATTATATCTTGATTATGCCTAAAAGATGCAGCATAAATCCAAATAAACTTTTTTATTTAAAAAATAAGATTATCTGTATACCACTGGGTTTAAGAGATTTTAAAGAAAAAAATATCAGCCAATTTACAACGATTTTACAACAAATGAAAGAGCCTTAAATATCATGACTTATGGTAAGTTATATAGAGTTATGGAAGAATGACGCTTGCAATACAGCGTCTTTTTCTATGTTGTGAAGCATACAGCTTTTCATTTCTGCTTGTTTATTCAATACTTATTAGAGCATGATTTGTCAAGAGCCTGTTGCGTTAATAATACTGAAAGCATTTTTTACAAGCTATGTGAAAATAAGTATTTTGCCAAAGCAGAAATACCGCATATATAGTAAAAAGTGTAATTATAGTAATTTATAGGATTGACAATATTTATATATTTTGTATAATCTATTTATATAAATAATTTATATAAATAGATTATGAAAGGCTGGAGATAAACGATGCCAAAACAAAGAATCACAAAAGAAATGGTTGTTAATGCTGCTTTTGAAATTGCTAGAAGTAGCGGAATGGAACAAGTTATGGTAAAAAATATTGCTGATAAAATAGGCTGTTCTGTTCAACCGATTTATAGTTACTGTAAAAATATGGACGGGTTACGTCAAGACGTAATAAAACAAGTCAATGATTTTATACAAGAATATGTACTAAATAATATTGACGAAAATGATTTGTTCCGTAGTTCAGGACATTCATACATTCAGTTGGCTAAAGACGAACCTAATTTGTTTAAAATCTTTATTTTACACCAGCGTAATGGGATTTCCTCGTTAGAAGATTTGTATCAATCTGAAACGAATCCTAATATTGCTAAAGATATTTCTGATAAACTGAACATTAGTCTATCGAAAGCAAAGCAACTGCATTTGAATATGCTTATTTATACAATTGGTATTGGTACTATTTTTTCTGTAACAATGCCAGGGATTTCGACAGATGAAATCTACACGCAACAAGAAATTGCCTATAAAGCATTCTTAAAGCAGGCATTAGATTGTGAAGAATGATAATGAAGAAAAAGAAAATAATCATTATATTATTTTGCATAATAATTTTAATTTACATAGGCATAAGACTTGTGTCAAACATATTAGTTAATCACGCAAATAGTATTAGTGTTTCAAGTCTTAATATGGAAAATGTTAATGGTACATATATTGGTGAATACTTCTGTATTCCAGTTTATATCAAAGTAAAAGTGATAGTAAAAAATCAATCATTGGGCATAGATACTGTATCTGGTGCAACAGTGAGTAGTAAATGTATTTTGAAAGCAGTAGAAAATGTGATAGAAAGAGGAAATGATTAAATATGAATAAGATTGTAGTCCTTTATAAATCTAAATACGGAGCAACGAAAAAGTATGCTATCCTGTTACAGGACGAATTATCTTGCGACATTTATAGCATTACTGATTATAAAAAAATTCCATTTGAAAGTTATGATTGTATCATATTTGCTGGTGCAATTTATGCTGGTGGAATAGCAGGTTTAAATATCTTGCGAAAAATCCACAAAAATATAAAGCATAAAAAAATCATTATATTATGTGTAGGTGCGTCTCCCTTCGACGAGAAAGCAATCGAAGAAGTCAAAACATGTAATTTAAAAGAAGATTTGAAAGGTGTTCCCTTTTTCTATGCAAGAGGTGCATGGAATGAAAGTATCATGACTTTTAAAGACCGTATTATGTGTAAAATGTTACAAAAGATGATTGCCAAACAAGATATAGATTCTTCTGAATCATGGATGAAAGAATTACTGTGTTCACAAGGAAAAGTATGTGATTGGACAGATAAGGAAAATCTATTACCGATTCTCGAATATATTAGAGAAAAATAACAGGAGGTTTGAAGCGTGGGAAAATACTAATCATAGAGTTTAATGAGAATGAAGAATTGATTTCTTCAAATTTTTCTCATAAGCCTGTTCACTACGCTTAATTTGTATGCTCATGCGTCAGAGGACGGAGCAAACCGAGAAATGTGGAGTCTGATAGCATGATTTACAACGATTTGTACAACTTTTGAGCGTGAGAATATGTGAGATTACGTGCAGCTGCACGGTGGCTTAGTCCAAAGAGAAAAGCCGATACCCCTTGAAAAACAAGAAAATATCGGCAATTCGAGGACTTATGAAAAGATACTTAAAATTTTAGTCTGTTTTTTATGTAAAAAGTTTTTGAAATTACAAAATTTTATGTAAATATCAAAGAAATAAAAAGGTAATCGAAAATACAGATCAAACATTATTATACGAGAAAAGATATTAAAATTTATTACTTTACGCATTAAATTGAATACTTTTTCTTTAAGATGCGTTATAATAGGAACAAATGAGGTGAAAATAGTGGAAATAGCATTAAAAACAGATTCAAGAAAAGTAAAGCCAGGTGATACGTTTATTGCCATTGTCAATGTTGTAAGAGATGGTCATGATTATATTGAACAGGCAATTAAAAATGGTGCTGTTAAAGTAATTGTTGAACATGGAAATTACAGTGTTGAAACTGTAGTGGTTGAAAATACACGAGAATATTTAAAAGAATATCTTTATAAAAATTATTATCCTTTAATTAAAGATATGAAATTAATTGGAATAACAGGAACTAATGGTAAAACAACGACATGTTTAATGATCTATCAAATTTTAAAGATGTTAAAGCAAAATGCAGCTTATATGGGTACAGTTGGTTTTTATTATGGTAATGTCAAACAAAAAATGGTAAATACAACACCAGATGTTGATGTATTGTATAGTATGTTATTAGAGGCTAAAGAAGCAGGTGTTGATTATTTTGTCATGGAAGTAAGCTCCCATGCTTTGGATAAAGAAAGAATTTATGGTTTAGAGTTTGATGAGGTGGCTTTTACTAACTTGACTCAAGATCACTTAGATTATCATAAGACGTTAGAGAATTATGCTAATGCTAAAAGAAAATTGTTTACAAAAACAAGAAAAAATAAAATTGCGATTATTAATGGTGATGATCCTCATTGTCAACATTTTATCTTACCAGAAAATAATAACATTATTATTAGCGAAAAAGCTGGTGATTTAATAATTAATGAAATGAAATTTTCTCATTTAGGAACAACTTTTAAATTTTCATATTTAAATAAAAAATATGAAGCTGTATTGAATATGGTTGGTAGATATAATATCTATAATTATTTGATTGCACTGCTTTTAGTGAATAAATTAGGATTTGATATTGAAAATATTTTATCATTAAACGAGGGTTTAAAAGCACCATCAGGACGAATGGAATTAATTAAATATGGAACTAACAGTATTTTTGTAGACTATGCTCATACTCCAGATGCGGTTAAAAATGTTTTAATTAGTGCTCAGGAATTCAAAAGTGGCAGAATAATTACGATAATAGGCTGTGGTGGCAATAGAGATGCTTTAAAGCGTCCTATCATGGGTAAAATAGCGGTTGAAAATAGTGATTATGTTATTTTTACTAGTGATAATCCGCGAAAAGAAGAACCAGAAGCGATTTTAAATGATATCGTTACTGATTTATCTGCTGATAATTTTGAAGTTATTGTTGATCGTAGAAAAGCAATAACTAAAGGTATGACTATGCTTAAACATAATGATATCTTGATGGTCTTAGGTAAAGGACATGAAGATTATCAGGAAACTAAAGACGGTAGACATCATTTTAGTGATCAAGAAGAAGTATCAAAGTATATTGTTGAACATCTATCTACTTAAAATAAATGATTATTATGAAGTTTATGATTTATGGAAAAACACAGCTAGTGTGGGATCAAAAGTTTTTAATACGTAATCCTGATACAATAGTTGTGTAAATAAATGTGTAAGTCCAAACAGGTAAAGAACTTGCACGTTTTTATTTTGCTATATTTGCTGTATCTATAATTAGTGGAAATTGAGCAAAAGAAACAGAGGGTATTACAATGGTATTAAGTTAAGAAAAAACTAAATATCATTGAATTAAGATAAGGTGATTGTTAAAGCTAAGACAATCACCTTTTCTGTTATTTCTAAATTGGAGTTTAAAAACAGTGATTTTAAACGTACTCAAAATGAACTATTAAACAGCTTAAAAAATTTTTGTTGTTATTCTAAAATTGAGTGCTATGATAAATCATGTCAGGACGTTCTATAATTTAAAGACTTACATGATTTGGGTTTTATAGCACGTTTGAATGATCTTTCTGGTCGCTGCGGGACCAGAAATTTTTTTATTCTGGAAACAAGTTCTTTTTCTTTCAGTTTATTTCTTAGATAAAGTCTTATGTTGATTACTGCTTCAGAAACGTTATACATTAACAATGTTGCATTGATTTCCTGCTGTATCAGCTTCCTGTTTTTCGCATAGAAATATACAAGTCCCATCGTATATTTTATCTTATTAAAAGCCATCTTTTCTTTCCAGCAATAATGATACAGTCCTTTAAAATCTTCAAATTGAGATTCATCTTCTGATAGATTTGTAATAATTGTTTCATAGGTATCATCTGTTATTTTAAAGCGTACAATTCTAAAAGATAATTCATAAAAATCCTGAGTTGGTCCCAGAAAATCAAATCTGGAAGTTGTTGGGATAAAGACATATTTATCTTTATCAGCTTTTATTTCTCTGGTTTGAAGTTTGTCATGATACCGTTTTTACTTTCGATATCTTTAACTCTGATTGCAAATTTAAGGTTGTTTTTGCATAAATGAGCCAAAAGATTATAGTTTTCATAACCCCGGTCTGCTGTAAAAATAGAATTATGAGGATAATTCTTATGATTGATAATCGAGATAATGCATCAGGCTCACTTTTTTTGCTTGTAGCATCAATACTCCAAACATAAAAAATATGATTAAGACAGTCATATAAAGCATTGAAATGATATTGACAGGATGGCTTTCGACCATCCACATAGTGTACTTTGGTATCATCCATGAAAGGAATATTAATATCAGAGCCATCCTGTGCAAAAATGTAATAACCATTAATCGTTTTATAGTTATCAAAACTGCGAAGGAAAAGATTATTGATACGCTTAAAGATATCCGGGTCTAATAATTTACGTCTTTGACACATAGCCGAAGGTGTAGGAATATCATCGCAGCAGGAGAAAAAATAGTAGTAGAGTAATTAGAGAAACTCAAAATACAATCAATTAAAGTACGAGCAGATAATAAGCGATTACGAGTAAAATCAGAGACTGGATCATTGCAATAACATTGGATGTTCTCAAGAGTGAAGTTGATCGGATCATTTAAAAAATTTCTGATCTGATCAGGTGAAAAGTAGATATTTGGTTTGAATAGTTTCATCATAAGTAATACCTCCTAAAATATCACAGCTACTAAAAAGAGCTAGTAATGAATAGTAGGATATTCATTACTAGCCACATGATTCTTATTGTTTGTCAATAGTAAATTGAACAAAAATAAAAAAGACTCTATAATTTACATTAAAGAGTCTTTTTCAAGTTTTAATGCTTAACTTAATGATATTGCCTGATAAAGGACTTTTTTATTATTATTTTTAATCTTTATGGCAACGTTGCCGATATTCTTCCATCATCAATTTAAAGATATCGCCATTTGAAGGTGGGGTATAAGTAACTGCATTAGCCCCAGCGTCAATAACTTCCTGAATAGTTGCAACTGATGGTCCACCGGTTGCAATAATTGGAAAATCTGCTGATATCTTTCGAAGTTCTTTTACGATTGTAGCAGTATTTTTTCCTCCAGAAACATTGACGATCGTTGCTCCTGAATGCAGCATTCTTTCTTCTAAGTCTTCATCTAAAGATACAATTGATAAGACAACAGGAATGTCAACATAGTCAGATAATTCTTGAATAAATTCAGTCTTAGTTGGGGCATTTAATACTACAGCCGTAGCGCCGTGTAATTCAGCGTCTAAAGCAATTTCACGAACTCGTGGGCCAGCAGTCGTTCCGCCACCTACGCCAGCGAAAACGGGTCTTTGTGAGACGTCGATAATTGCATTAGTGATCTGCATTGTTGGGGTAAAGGGGTATACTGCAATTACAGCATCGGCATTGCAGTTAGAAATTACAGCAACATCAGTTGAAAATAATAATGATTTTATTCTTTTGCCATTGATTACGATCCCGCTAGCTTTACGGATACATTCAGGAACAATAATCGTATGACTACGTAATCTTGTATTTATTTTAGGAGCTTCTTTTTTCATCGTGATCATCCTTTCTGATGTATTATAGCATTTAAATATTAACTAATTGTTACAAAATGACTAATATTGCTAAATTATAACATAGTTAAATTTAAATATATATAGTAAAAAAATAATGAATAAACATAATAAAAAACGGGAATAATATATTACGTATCCTAATGGGATATTCAATATATTTTAAGATATCTTTTTCAAAGATACAATTAAATCATTGGAGGAACTATGATGGAAATTGATTACAAACTTATTGGCAAAAGGATAAGAGAAGAGCGGATTTCTCAAAATCTTTCTCAACAGACACTAGCTGAGATTTCAAACATTTCTCCGACAAATATTTCACATATTGAACGTGGAGCAACTAAATTAAGTTTGCCAACTTTGGTTAGTATTGCAAATGCATTAGCAGTTTCTGCTGATTTTTTGCTATGTGATAGTTTAATTGAAGCTGAGAGAATATATATTGATGAAGTCAATGAGCTTTTGTCAGATTGTAATCCCAATGAATTAAAATTGATTATTGATATTATGAAATCCATAAAAACTTCGTTGCGACATTATAATAAGGGGAACAAAACATAAACACTTTTTAGATTAAAAGTGTTTTTTTAGTTTATTAAGATGAGTTTTTATTGTACAATATCATTCGAGGTGTAAAAGATGAAACAATACTTAGAAATGTGTAAATATGTTTTAGAAAATGGAGAAGATCGTGATGATCGTACGGGTACAGGAACGAGAAGTGTCTTTGGGTATCAGACACGTTACGATTTAAGAGATGGTTTTCCTTTGATGACAACGAAAAAAATGTTTATTAGACCTATTGCTGAAGAATTGTTATGGTTTATTAAAGGCGATACTAATATTAAGTATTTGGTTGATCGTAATGTTAAAATCTGGAATGATTGGCCATATGAGACTTACAAAAAATCTGCTGATTATCAAGGGGAAACACTTGAAGAATTTGTTGATAAAATCAAAAAGTTACCAGAAGATGATTCTTTTGTTTTAAAATACGGAGATTTAGGACCGGTGTATGGGGCCCAATGGCGTAATTTTAATTACGAAGGCGTAGACCAGTTAGCTAAATTAGTGGATAGTTTAAAAAATAATCCTTTTTCAAGAAGACATATTATATGTGCTTGGAATCCTGCACAAGTTGATAATATGGCTTTACCGCCATGCCATGCTTTTTTACAATTTTATGTTAGTGCTGATAAAAAGTATTTATCTTGTCAATTATATCAACGCAGCGCGGATATTTTTTTAGGAGTGCCTTTTAATATTGCTTCCTATGCTTTAATGACGGAGATGCTTGCTAAAACCTGTGGTTATGAAGCTAAGGAATTTGTGCATACGATTGGCGATGCGCATATTTATAAAGATCATATCGATGTAATCAAAGAACAGATTTTAAGAGAACCATTGCCTAAATGCAAACTTGTTTTAAATCCGGAAGTTAAATCTATTTTTGATTATCGAATTGAAGATATTAAAATTGAAGACTATCAAAGTTATGGTAGATTAGTTGGAAAGGTAAGTGTATAATGATTAGTATTATTGTAGCGACAGATGAAGATTTATTAATTGGTAAGAAGGATTCCATTAATGGAATACCTTGGAATGTTCCTGAAGATCTTAAACATTTTAAAGCAACAACTGTTAATAAGACGATTTTGATGGGACTTACTACATATAAGGCAATTGGTAGACCGTTGCCTAATCGTAAAACGATCGTTGTTAGTTTGGAACCTTTTGAAGATGATCGTGTTGAAATTCGCAATTCTTTAGAAGAAGTGATCGAAGAATATCGTCAAAGTGGTGAAGATTTGTTCATTTCTGGAGGTGCTTCGATATATCGTCAATGTTTACCAATCGCTGATCAATTGTTGATATCAAGAATTCCTGGTAAGCATACAGGTGAAACATATTTTCCTAATTTTGATGAATATGATTATCATCTAGTAGAACAAAAAGCTTTTGAAACATTTACTTTACAAATATATAAGCGAGGTAGTAAATAATGAAAAGAATTATCATGATCGTAATTAGAGTTATTTTAAAACTGCCTTACTGGTGGGGATATAAAGTAAATAAGTATAAGCATATTGAAAATTATACTCTTCAAGAACGTTATGGCTTTATTCACCGTGTCGTAGCAATTATCAGTAAAAAAGCTCGAGTTGAACTTGAGTGTTATGGTCTAGAAAATTTACCAGACCGATCAGGGTATTTGTTGGCGCCTAATCATCAGGGGCTATATGATCCACTAGCAATTTTTCAAACTCATGAAAGACCGATTAGGGCAATCGTAAAAAAGGAACTGGCATCAACGATTTTAGTTAAAGACGTTATTAAAATGCTTGAATATGTTCCTATGGATCGTAATAATGTTCGTGATAGTGCTAGAGTAATTAAATATGTTTCTAATGAGGTTGCTAAGGGGGAAAATTTCTTTGTTTTTCCTGAAGGGACGAGAAGTAAAAATGGAAATAATATTTTAGAGTTTAAAGGGGGAACTTTTAAGATTGCGGTAAAGGCAAAAGCTCCTATTGTTCCAGTAGCTATGATTGATTGTTATAAGGTTTTCGATAATAACACCATAAAAAAAACAACGGCTAAGATTCATTATTTAAAACCTTTGTATTATGATGAATATAAAGATTTACATACAAATGAAATTGCTAAAATTGTTCATGATCGAATTGAAGCTTGTATTAAAGAACACACAAAGGGATAGAAAATCCCTTTGTGTGTTATAATTATATTGATTAAGAATTATATGGGGAGTTTAATATGATATTTGAAGTAAATGGAATAGAACTGTTTTATGAAGTTAAAGGAAAAGGAAGAAATTTAATATTAGTTCATGGTAATGGCGAAGATCATCATATTTTTGATGATCTGGTTGCGGTTTTAAAAGATGATTTTAAATGTTATTGTATTGATAGTCGTGGCCATGGAAAAAGTTCTAAAGTTAAAGTATATAGTTATCAAGCAATGGCTGATGATATCATGGCATTTATAAACTGTTTAGGGTTAAAAGATGTTATTTATTATGGCTTCAGTGATGGTGGAATCGTCGGTTTACTTGTTGCAAGTCAAAGTGATTTAATTAGTGATTTGATTATCAGTGGGGCAAATATAGAGCCTCAAGGTTTAAAAAAGCACATTTACTGGCAAATGAAAATAATTTATGCATTAAAGAAAGACCCTAAAATTAAAATGATGTTAGAACAGCCTCATATTAGTCATCATCTTTTACATAAAATAAAAGCTAGAACTTTAGTTCTAGCAGGTAGTAATGATATGATCAAAGAAGGACATACCTTTAATATTGCTCATCATATTAGTGGTAGTCAATTATTGATCTTGCCTAAAGAAAATCATAGCAGTTATGTTGTTAATAGTACTAAATTAGCACCAATTATTAAAGCTTTTGTAAAGAATTAAAAATATTTTCTAATCTGAGCTGTTTGTCTTTTGAAAAGATGGCATTAGGATCATTTAAATGCTGGACTAACAAGTCCGCATTTTTTATTAATTCACTATATGCATCATCTTTTTTTTCTTTAAAGGAATGATTTTTAATGGCTGTAACGATAAGGATGATTTCATCATCTGTGAATAATTTACTATTAGTCAAGATATTTCTAGCCAGCATACTGCTTCGATTGGCATGGTTGAAATGAGAATTAAATTTATAGGCAGCTAGATCATGAAGAATTCCGATAATAGCTGCTAATTCTAAATCAAGTTTTTCCATCTTGGCTAAAAAAACAGCCATATTAGCAACGTTAGATAAATGCTCGATAGCTTCTTGACGATTACTTTTTAAACATTCTGTATCTAAAATATGATATACTTCATCTTTTATAACATAATAGCGATTCATCGTCTTAACCCCTTTGGATATAAATTTTTTATCTGATTGTTACTTTCTTTATAAAAAGACAGTGGATAACCATCAACTAAAATCAAACCATAGCCTTTTTGGTTAGTTCCTAATAAAGTTTCCCCATGAAGATATTTAGTTATCTCTTTGTCATCAGCTTTATAATCATAATAACGCTTTACATCATTTTTAGTTAATGTTAAAGCTAAAGAGTGACTTGGTTCAAAACGTCTTTTTTTACATTCGCCCAAATATAAACCAGTTCTTAGGACTCTGATACCTTTTAATTCAGGAAATTGTGGTAATATAGCATAAATATGATTATTTGAGTTGTATAGTAAAGGTGGTATCTTTACCTTCAAGTTGTCAAGATAGAATTTGTTGATTAAATCAAGCTGTTCTTTATTAATGTTTGGTTTTAATAATTTGATTTTGCCGATTTTACTTTCTTCATCGTGTTTTTTTAGTAAGGCAATAAACTGTCCTTCACCTTTGTTTAGATGAGGATACATTCTTACAACTTTGTCATTTTGATAACCTGAAGTCATGCCCGGTTGTTTTTTTATTGCTAATAATTCCATGTTTAATTGTTTGACCATGTAATCGACTTGTTCTTCGTTTTCTTCTAAAGAGTATGTACAAGTTGAATAAATTAAAATACCATCATTTTTCAACATTTTATAGGCACTATCAATGAGTTTTCTTTGAATATAAGCACATTCATTTATTTTATCGATCGACCAGGTTTTAATAGCTTGATCAAGTTTGCGAAACATTCCTTCACCAGAGCAGGGAGCATCAAGAATGATCTTATCAAAAAAATTATTAAAATGTTTCTCTAATTTTACCGGATCACAATTAGTAACAATTGTATTTTTAATTCCGAAACGTTCAATATTTTCTGATAAAATGCCCGCTCTTAGTTTATTGATGTCGTTAGCGATCATAAGTCCTTGATCACTTAATTGATTTGCGGTAAAACAGGTTTTACCGCCTGGCGCTGCGCACATATCTAAAACGTAATCATCTTCTTTAAAATCAACGCAATTAGCTACAGCCATTGCACTAGGTTCCTGGATATAATAAAGTCCACAATTGAAATAAGGGTGTTTACCAACGGGATAGTTATCATAGTCAAAGAAATAGGCATTTTTGATATACGGATGCGGGGTCAAGAAGCGTTGCTCTAAATGAGAAATGACATCTTTTTTTAAAGGATTTAGATAAAAACTTTTTACAGGTTTTTGTAGTAACGCTTTTTCGAAGTTTTCATAGTCATCTTGTAAAAGTTTTTTCATTCGTTGTTTAAATAGTTTGTCCATAGTTTACCTTCTGTTAATCATCAAGATAACAGACAAGCAAATGCTTGTCTGTTATTTTGAAAGTTCATTAGTAAGATTTGCTAGACGATTAGCAAGTCTGCTTAATTCCTGGATTGGTAATTCAAGATATAAATCTATATCAATTTTTTTGATAGCTTCTTCAAATTTGGCGTTTTCTTGTAATCCAATCAAAGTTTCAGTAGTTGCATCTAGCGAATTAGTTATTTCATTAAGTTCATCTAAAATTTTATCATGTTCCATAATTATTACTCCATCTATTTATAAATTTATCTTGTCAAATTACTATTAAAAAAATACGTTATTTTAATTAATTCGTCAATACTATTTGTTAAATTTAATATATTTTAGTTTTTATTTTAATAATATTAATAAATATTTTAAAATAAATAAACAAATATTTAAATTTCCTATTGATTTTATAATTAAAATTATTTATAATAGCTATTGGTAGTTGCCCAAGTGGCGAAATTGGTAGACGCAACGGACTCAAAATCCGTCGGTAGCGATACTGTACCGGTTCGAGTCCGGTCTTGGGCACCATTTGTAAAATAGTCAATGTTATGTTGACTTTTTTTATTTACTTATATAAGAAAATTTTTACTCATGAGAATGTAAAGTGGTTTCTCTTTACAATTGCATTATGACATATTTTGATGGCTAATTTTGTCGAATTATGGCTAAAAGTTATATTTTTTGCAATATTTAATCAAAATCATGAAAAATGATAAATATTTGTTGTATTAAAATGTTGAAAAAACAAATAATGCTATTATAAGAGGAATTTTAAATAAAAAAGGTGATGAAAATCATCACTTAAAGTTTTTTGAACATATTTTGTTGTTTTTGTTTATCGGATAATTCGACCCGTAAGTAAATTTCCTTAACAAATTTTTGTTGCTCACTAGGACTAAGACGATTAAACAGATTTATGAGTTCATGGTTGGTTATGTAAATTTGTGATTTGTTTTGAGCAAATTGTTGATCACCAATATATGCTAAAAAGCCAGAATCGTTAAGAATATCATAAAAACTCATTTGAAAAGCATGAGCTATTTTTACGATTGCTGGAATTGACATATTATAAGAGATACCTTTATTACCATGTTCAATATTGCTAATAGATGAAGCAGATATTCCTGATAGATATTCGAGTTTTGCTTGTGACCAGCCTTTTGATAGACGAATACTTTTAATGTATTTGCCAATTAAAGTTGTATCAATATTATTCATAAAGCCCCCTCCTTTATAATATGATTATATCGTATTTAAACGTCGATAACCGCCAAAATTATGTAGACTCATGCGGACTATTATTTGATAAATGAAAACTTTTTATAAAATAAATGAAAACTTTTTATAAAATATATTGACATAATTAAATTTATTGTATACAATAGTTCTAACAACATCTGGTATAAATACTGTGAAAAGAAATAGTAGATATTGGAAATAGAATAGAGAACTCTTGTTTGGTGGAAAAGAGTCTATTAGATAATATTGAATTCATCTTGGAGTAGAGGACTGAATCATTTGTAGTAGGTTTCTCCGGTGACACCCGTTAACGTGTAAGAGTATGTACTAATAGCTATTAGCGTACTTGATGAGATTGATATAGTAATGTATTGATGAACTAAGGTGGTATCACGAAGCATAGGCTCTCGTCCTTTTAGGAAGAGAGCTTTTATTTATATACAGGGTTGAAATAAATAATAAAGGGGAATAAAAAAATGATTATTGTAATGAAAATGACGGCAACAGATAAAGATGTCGAAAAAGTATCAAAAATTGTCACTGATAAGGGGTTAAGAGTTAGCGTTGTTCATGGAACTGGACAATCAATAATTGGTATTATTGGTGATACGACACGAGTTGATCCACGAGCTATTGAAGTAGATGAAGCAGTAGATCATGTAATGCGTGTATCAGAGCCTTATAAACTAGCAAACCGGGCATTTCATCCAGATGATACGATCATCGATGTATCAGGAGTTAAAGTCGGTGGTGAAAATCTAGCGTTGATTGCAGGACCTTGTTCGGTAGAAAGTGAAGAACAGGTAATTGAAGTTGCTAAAGCTGTAAAAGCAGCCGGAGCTAATATTTTACGTGGTGGAGCTTTCAAACCAAGAACCTCACCATATGCATTTCAGGGAATGGGTTCTTCAGGACTGGATATTTTGGTAGCTGCTAAAAAAGCAACAGGTCTGCCAATCTGTTCAGAATTAATGGATGCACAGTATCTTGACGAA
>NZ_JMLH01000005.1 GCF_000686665.1 Thomasclavelia saccharogumia DSM 17460
AGAGATTTCAAATTCATTATCATATTCAATGAAGTCAAAAAAGCGAGCTATACCATCCATATAGTTGATGATAGTTCTTTGAGAAAGATTTCTGATAAGAAGTTCATTTTTAACATCGGTTAAAATAGGATATTGTGCAATTTTGTCATTTATAGATTTAGTATTCATAGTTAATCAGTCCTTTCTGTATAAAATGACAACTAAATTATAAATAAAAAAAGCCATCATAAGAAAGATGGCAAACAAAAAAATATAGAAAATATAAAGAAAGAATTGAACTAACGCGTAGCGTTTTAGTACAATGAGTATAAGAAAAGTAATAAAATTTAATAATATAAATAAAAAAATTTTTAGAGGAGGAGCGGTTATGAAAAAGAATAATATTTTAAAATTTGATAATTTTTTTTCAAAAATAGCCTTTATTTATATTATATTAATTCCTTTTTTCTTTCAGGAAAGAAATAGAATAATATTTATTTGTTTTGGCTTATTATTTTTTGTAGAAAAATTGTTTTATGTATGGTATATGAAAGATGATTTTTCAAAGGGAAAAAAGATAATTTATTTATTAGTTGCTATACTTTATATTATTTGCTCAATATATGGAATTATTCAGTTATTTGGTTTGATTTAAAAGAAAAATTAATATAAAAATAAAAGCAGATATTTTATGAAGCTCTTATTCGATAATGGGTAACTAAAAATAAGGGAGAATTAAAATTACAGAATTTATCTATGATTTTAATTCTTCCTTTTATATTTTTACCCTAAAATTAGAAAAGAACTTTTATGATTATCTGCTCTATTTTTATTAATATATTATTTTATATCCTTTTCACAGCCAAAGATAATATTTGCACTTTCACGGGCTTTGGTTAGTACGTCCATTACAATTCTAGAATGTTCAAGCATCTTATGACATATATCATAATTTTTATTATCTATGTAACCAGCCATTTCTTTAAACTCTTCATACATACGATGATATTTACTTGAATCAATAATTTTTCTTTCACCATTATTTTTGATTATTTGAACATCACTTAAAGTACTTGTGGGACCTTCTATTTTAATGCATCCTAAATCACCTTGAATTGTTGAAGTAATAGGAGCACCACAATCTTTAGCACCAATACAAATTGCTTTAAAAGTTGGATATTCTAAACATACAATACCTGATGTATCAATGCCCTTTTCAATATTAGCTAAATATTGGACTCTATCTGGTTTTCCAAATAAACCAATTGTAAAATGAATGTTATAAACATTTAAATCCATTAAAGCTCCACCAGATTGATTAATGTCAAATACAGGTAAAATTTCACCACGTTTAAAAGCATCATAGCGTGAAGAATATTGCGAATAATTACATGAAATAATACTAATTTTTCCGATTTCATTTAATCTTTCTTTAATTTCTTTATAAGCTGGTAAATATTGATTAGTAATTGCTTCAAAGAGAAGACAATTTTGCTTTTTAGATAATTCAATTAATTCATCAAGCTCTTTTACATTTGAAGTAAAAGCCTTTTCACAAATAACGTGTTTATTACATAATAATGCTTTTTTAGTATATTCATAATGAAGATGATTTGGTAAAGCAATATAAATTGTATCAATTTCTTCATCCTTCAATAATTCATCATAATCGTAATAAGATTTTTTAATATGATATTTATTAACTAATGCTTCTATTTTTTTCTTTGATTCTTTACGCCCTAAAATAGCAGTTAATTCAATTTCATCAATAATCTCAATAAAAGATAATAAATCATGGACAATCATGCCACTACCAATAATTCCAAGTTTCATTTAAAATATCCTCCTTATCTAATAGTATTATAACATTGTTTGGGTATATTAATTAATAATAATTTATGATAAAATACAAAAGATAAAGGAAGTGATATTTTGAATGAGGATATAATTGTTGCTGTTGCAACAAGTCGTTTAGAAGCTGCTATTTCAATAATTAGAATAAGTGGGCCTGATTGTATTGCGTTTGTTCAAAATTTTTTTACTGGTAAAATACTTGAAAAACCAAGTCATACAATTAATTATGGTTATATAATTGATGAAGGAAAAAAAATTGATGAAGTGTTAGTCAATATTTATCGTGGAAAGAAAACTTTTACTGGCGAAGAAATGGTGGAGATAAATTGTCATGGTGGTGTATATATTACGTCACGAGTTTTGGAAGTATGTATAAAACAAGGTGCTCGAATGGCAGAGCGTGGTGAGTTTAGTAAAAGAGCTTTTTTAAATGGAAGAATAGATTTATCACAAGCAGAAGCAATTAGTGATATTATTACTGCTAAAAATAGTTATGCTACAGATTTAGCATTAAAAGGAATTACTGGAAATATTAGTAATTTTATTGAAGATTTAAAAGAAGATTTGATTAAAATCATTACACAAATAGAAGTTAACATTGATTATCCTGAATATGATGATGTTGAAGAATTAACTGCGACATCTTTATTACCATTAAGTGAAAATCTTTTAAATAAAATGAATAAAATATTAGATGATTCTAAAAATATTAGTTTGATTAAAGATGGTATTAAAACAGTTATAATTGGTCGACCAAATGTTGGAAAAAGTAGTTTATTAAATGCATTGTTACAAGAAGATAAAGCAATTGTAACTAATATAGCAGGAACAACTCGAGATATTGTTGAAGGAAGTATTAGTATTGATGGAATTGTTTTAAATATGATTGATACAGCTGGTATTCGTGAAACTGATGATCTTATTGAAAGTATGGGTGTAGAAAAATCTAAAGAATTGATTCATCAGGCTGATTTGGTATTATTAGTTATTGATGGGTCTATGGCATTAACTGATGATGATTATAAATTATTAGATTTGACAGAAAAAGAAAATAGAATTGTTGTTATTAATAAAACTGACCAAGAAATCAAGGTTGATATAGAAGGAGTAGCTATTAGTGCTAAGAATAATGATATCAATAAACTAATAATGCAAATAAAAAAGATGTTTGAACTAGGAAAAATCATTGATAATAATGATCATATCTTAACTAATGCTCGTCAAACAATGCTATTACAAAGAGCTAGTCAAGCATTGAAACAAGCTGTAGAAGCAATGAATTTGCTGGTTCCAACTGATTTGATCGTAACAGATTTATATGAATGCTGGAATAATTTAAAAGAAATATTAGGAGAAAAAGCGAAAGAAGATTTATTAGATGAATTATTTAAACGCTTTTGTATAGGTAAATAAAATGGATAAAAATCAAATAATATCAACAAAATTTTTAAATATTTCTAAATATTTTGGAATCATAGCAGCAATAGCATTTGTTATATTTTTAGTTGTTAATGCATTTAATATAGGTAATAAAATATTATTCTGGTTTAGTTATATATTATTAATAATTGCAATAATTGGAGCAATACAATCGATATGTTTATATTTTATTGGAAAATATTTTAAATCAAAATCTAAGTAGGTGATGAGATGGAAAAAATTTATAAACAGATAGATAGTTTATTTGTTAATGGATTAATTAATAGTGTTATTAGTATTTTATTATTAATAGTTGCTGTTGTAATTATTAATAAGATCATAAATAAAATTATGAAAAAGAAAATAACTGATCCTTTAAAATTAGTTTTTCCAATGCGTGTAAAAAAAGTTATTTTAGTGACAATTGTTGTAGCAACGATCATGAGTGAAATTACAGCAATGCAGTCAATTATCAGGGCTCTTCTTGCTAGTGGAGGAATAATAGCAGTTGTTGTTGGATTAGCATCACAAGAAGCTGCTAGTAATATGATCAATGGTTTTATGATCCTTACATATAAGCCTTATAAAATAGGTGATTTTGTAAATGTTCAAGAATATAATGTTAAGGGAACAGTAATTGATATATCAATGAGACAAAGTATTATTGAAACAATTGAAAGAACTCAGGTTATTATACCTAATACAATTATGAATAAAGCAATTATTGAAAATATTTCAAATGTAAAAGCCCAAAAAGCCAATCATTTATTTATTGAAGTATCGTATGAATGTGATTTACAAAGAGCAATTGCTATAATTCAAGAAGAAGGTGCTAAACATCCTTTATGTTTAGATGGAAGAACAAAAGCGCAAAAGAAAAAACATGAGCCAATTGTTAATGTACATTGTGTTGAATTCAATGAAAGTGGAATTCAGTTAAGAGCAACATTATTATCAAAAGATAATATTTCCGGCTTTCAGTTATTATCAGATCTAAGATTAAGTATTAAAGCTCGTTTTGATGAAGAAGGAATTGAGATTCCATATCCTCATCGAGTATTTATAATGGAAAATAATAATCAATTGACAAATGAAAAAGATGGAGAAGAAAAAACCGGAGACTAATCATCTTGATTAGCTTCCGGTACTTTTTTATCTATCAATAACTTAATTTTTGTAATACGATTATTTTTTACACCAGTAATCTTAAATGTAAGATTTTTATATGTTACAGTACGTTCTTGATTATCACTAGGTATTTCACCTAATAAATGAATAACAAAACCACTGATTGTATCATGATTAATATTATTTAATTTTAAATCTAATTGATCATCAAGATCTTCAATCAAATAATTACCATCTATAATATAATTATAATCATCAATTTTTTGTAATTTAGGTTCATCATCAAGATCATACTCATCTTCAATTTCTCCCATAATTTCTTCAATTAAATCCTCAACTGTAACAATTCCAGAAAAGCCTCCATATTCATCAACTAAAATAGCAATATGCTGATGATCCTCTTGTAATTCTTTAAATAAATCATCAGTATTTTTTGTTTCTAAAACAAAATATGGTTTTCTTAATATTTTTTTAATATCAACATTATCAAATCCAGCTTTTCGAGCTTCTATTGAAAAATCTTTCATATTTAAAATTCCAATAATATTATCAATCGAATCATCATAAACAGGAATTCGTGTATACTGCATTGTCATCATTTGATCGATATTCTCACTTAAAGGATCGTTAATATCAATACAATATACTTCAGTACGTGGTGTCATTATATTTAAAGCAAGACTTTCATCAAATTCAAAAATATTATTAATCATATCAGTTTCAATTTCATTAATAACACCAGTTTCTTGACCACTTTCAACCATTGAACGAATTTCTTCACGTGATAATGATTCTTCAACATTTTCATCACTCATACCAAATAATTTTAGAATAAATTTAGTAGACCATGATAATATTTTGATAAATGGACTAGCAATTTTACTAATAATTAAAATTGGTTTAGCACAAAACATTGAATACCATTCAGCCTTTTGTAAAGCAATTCTTTTTGGTACTAATTCACCAAAAATTAAAGTAATAAAAGAAATTAAAATAGTTATTAAAACTACTGCAATAGTATCAGAATAAGGAATTGACCAATTTTTTAAAATATTCGCTAGACTGACAGAAATACCAGTAGCAGCACTTGCTGAATTAAAAAATCCTGCTAATGTAATTGCTACTTGAATGGTTGATAAAAAATTAGTCGGTTGATCAAGCAATTTTTCAACTAACTTGGCCTTTTTATTTCCTTCTTCACTTAAACGACGAATTTTATTTTTGTTTACTGAAACAATAGCCATTTCACCAGCAGCAAAAAAAGCATTAATTAAAGTAAGTAAAACGATTAAAACTACTTGTAATGTGATTGAAGACTCGGGGCCTGCATCCATAATTTAAAACACTCCTTTATTAATTAAAATTTTATAGAAGATATTCTATCAAATACATATTAACTTGTAAATATAGACTAATTGTTAAGATTGTTAAGATTTGATTAATAAATGATAAAATGTTGATATAATTTATAATATTATATTTTGTCTTGTTTAAATTAATTAGATGGCCTAGAAATTTAAGCCTGAAAATAAAATCTAACACCATTTTCAATATTTTCGACACCGTATTTAAAATGATGTAAATCTAAAATAGCTTTACATATAGCTAAACCTAAGCCGGTACCATCTCGATCATCTTTAATAAAGCTAAGCCAAATATTTTCTAATTTATCTTCACTAATGTGTTTACCCATATTTTCGACATACAATGTTTTATTTTTAATAATAACTTTAATAATTCCATGATTATTTGTATGTTTAATGGCATTAGTTAGATAATTTTTTACAACCATCTCAATTTTAAATTTATCAGCTGTTATTGTAGAATCATCACTATAAAAATCAACTTTAATATTTTTGATTTTCAATAAATATGTTAGATTATCTATAATTGTAGTAACTAACTCATTTAAATTAAATTCTTCTAAGTCTAATTTGATATGATTTGACTCCAATTTTGATAGTTCCAGCATTGCGAGAACTAGCTGATTTATTTTTTCCGTTTGTTCATTTATAATAGATAGATATCGTTCTTTTTTCGTATTATCATCACAGTCTTCGATTAATTCACTATAGCCATTAATAATTGATAATGGTGTTTTTATTTCATGGGTGAAATTAGCAATAAATTCTTTTCGAATATTTTCTAATTTTTTTATTTTAATAATATTTTTATTTAGATCATCAATGTTATTTTTTATTGTATTATTCATTATATTTATATTATGAGCTAATGAGCCTAGTTCATCTTTTGAATTAATCTTTAAATAATGATCAAAATTCCCTTTAGTTATTTCTTTAGTAGACTGTTCAATTAACTTGATTGGTTTAGTAATAATTTTTGAAGCAACGACACTTATCAAAATTACAAATAAAACAGATAATAAGTAACTATAGATATTATCGTTTAAATAGTCTATAAATACATTTTTATTTAAATCAGGATACAGACCAACTTTTAAGATATAACCAAAAGGTTGATAATTGTTATCTTCGATTGCTGCATATGAATAGACAACAGTTGTATTATCTTGTTCATAACTTCCTTCTTCATAAGTATTAGTAACTTTTGAAGCTACCTTTTTTTCAAAAAAAGGATATGAGTAAAGAAAATAATTATCAATAGGCTTATTTTTTTCCAATTTATAGAAAAATGAACTAATATGATCAATAAAAATAGTTTCGATATCTTTATACGCACCATCAATAATTACTTCATTACCTATTTTCAAATAAGCTGGATTATCAATAATTCTTATATTATCATTTGTCATTTCAAAATTAGTAGTAGATACTTTTACATTTAATCCATTATCCCAATTATCACTGATCGTCTTAACAATTCTAGGAATATCTTTAGCATTAATATTGACATAAATATCATTATTATCATTTAAAAGACCAATATAATCAAGATCATGAATAAAGAAAATATCAGACATTCCAGAAGCATTAATTAAATTGCCATCTTTATCAGCAATTAAAATATACTGTTCTTTAGTATTATTACGATATTCCTCTAATTCATCTTCATCATAATCTTTATAAAGAGCATAAAAACTTTTTGATTCTTCATTAGTATCATTTATGATTTCGTTTTTTAATTGATCAATCGTAAGATCTTTATGATCAATAGCTGCATTATAAATAGCATTTTTAATAACATCAACATATTCATTGTCAATTAATTTTTCTTTAATAGCAGCATTTTTATAACGATTATAACCCTGGTATGCTTCAAAACTTAAAATTACTAAAAAACTGATTAGAACAATAGCAGTAATTTTAAATGTTAAACTAAATTTTTTCATATCTTTCACCTACTTTCGTTTATAATTATAGCTTTAATATGTGTAGGTCAAGTGTTGTTTATGTGTAATTTAGGTGAAACTTTAAATAGTATTAATAATTATTTGATAATTATTAATATCTAATTTTTTCTGATAATTAAAATCATGGGCTTCAAGTATTTCAAATATATCATCTAATTCTTCCAACTCTTTATTTGTAATAGAGTGATCGTTATTGATAAAATAAATAGTTTTATTTTCAATTTTAATTGTTAAAGTATCATTTGGATGACTGTGATTAATAATAAAATAATATGTATCATTGATTACTTTAGTCAATTCATTTTTATTACCAAGAACAACTAAATCATTAGGTAAATAATTTAGATTTAATTTTTTAAACACTAATAAATTTTTGCTATTATTATATAATTGTGTAAGTTGTTTTTCTAAGTCAACAGATTCTTTATTAAAAACTTCTCTTTTAGGCTTAGAAGGAATAATATTTTCTTCTTTTTCCACGATAATCGTATTATTTTCATGATTGATTTTTTTAATAACAAAATAACTAACAATTATAATTAATAAAGAGATAAGATAATTAAAATAATGATCTGATAAATAATTTACAAATGTATAACTATTACCATCCCTTTCATAATCATACCATACTATATATCCACTATCAGGATGATAGGAACCATAAAGTTTCTCTTCTGTTTGTTCATCTGTATAATAAGCACCATATTTATAATCTAATATTTGAAAACAAATTTTTACATCAGCTTTAATATGCTGATCATTTTCATCATAATAATCGATAGGATGAATATAATCATTAACTGGATTTATAACTTCATAATAGCCATTATCATCAAATTTTTTTGATGCTACTACATCATTTAAACTATCGGCCAAATAATTATAAATATTATAATCATAATCATTTATATAAATATTATCATTTTCGTCAATACCATAATCACCAAATGGGGTACTTAAAAAAGTAATTTCTTTACTGATTAAATTATCAAAGTTTCCATTATAAAAAACAGTTCCATTTATTTCAAAATAAAGTATTTCCTTTATAACGATCGTACCATCATCTTTAATTGCATCATAATTGAATGTAGCAACAACTTTTTCTTTTTTATCAACAGAATCATGCAGTAAAGTATAAATATTTTTTAATGTTTGTAGATCAAAATGTTTTAAACTAATCAAATTTTCAGATATATTTTCTGTTTTATAAGAAAAACCAATATCATTAAAATTATTATTATAAATCAAGTTAAGTGAATCATCAAAAGCCATAAAGTTTAAAAAATAATTTCGATTAATATTATTTTTTACAATATCCTCAAAAGATCCAAATCTTAAACTTAAATCATCATTTATATTTTTTACAATATTTAAAGAAGAAGAAATATGCTCAGGTTTATTTTTTTCATTTTGATAATCTTGATAAGTATATAGAGCATTAATGGTAATGATACTTAAAATACAAAAAAGTAATAATTTTACATTTTTATTAAATTTTATTTTTTTCATTCTAACTATCCACCTTTGAAAAAATATAACCACTTTTACGAATAGTCTTTATATAATTTAATGGAGATATTAATTTACGAACTTTTTTTACATAAGTATCGACAGCTCTACCATCACCATAATAATCATATCCCCATAGATCATTTAGCAACTGTTCTCTAGTTAATAAACGATCATGATGTTTAATAAAATAAGCCAGCATAGCATATTCTTTTGGCGCAAATTTTATTTTTTGATTTGCAATCATAACTTGATGAAAATTACAATCAAGAGTGATTTCACCAAATTTAATGATATCATCAGTATCTTTATGATAAGTACGTTTAATTATCGCTAAACATTTAGCATATAAAATGGATGGTTTAAAAGGTTTAGTAATATAATCATCTGCTCCTAACTCATAGGCTAATAGCTGATTGTCATCTAATGACAAAGCACTGATAAAAATAATTGGGAGATTTGAAGAATTTCTAATTTGCTTACAAACCTCATAACCATCTATACCAGGCATCATGATGTCTAATAAAATTAAACTAATATCTTCATTAATTAAATTCAATGCTTCATAACCATTTGTTGCTTCAATAACTTTAATTTCACGTTTATTAAAATATTCTGATATAAAATCACGAACTAGTTTTTCATCTTCTACTAATAAAATTTGATACATAATATTTCCCTCCTGTTATTATTGTACCATTAATTAGTGTAAATAAAGTGAATGATAGTAAATTAATTAATATAAAAACCCCGATAGGGGTTATTTATAATTTACATTAAATCTTTTAGATAAAGAATTATTGTTTTTAAGAGCGTCAATGAAATCATATATGCTTGTTATCGATTCATCAATACTTTTATTAAATAAGTCTTCAAGATAATTAATATAAGGAATAATTTTTTTATTAGCTCGATAATTAACAATAAATCCTTGAAATCTTTTATAAGTAAAAGAAATAAGCAAAACAAAATAAATCAAACCTCTTTTATATAGTTGCGGAGCAACTAATAGACGATCATAAAATTTCATTCCTTTAAGAGACTTTTTTAAATCTTTTTTTGAAGCTTCAAAAAAAGGTTCAATCGTATCAAGAATACGATCATTGATTAAAATATGATCAGTAAGATGGGTTCTTAAAGGATCGAGACCATCTTTTAACATAAAATCACGATCTAGTTCTGTTTCAATTTCAAAATGAGTTAATTTTGTTTCCTCCATAACTATATTGATATAACCATGGCAATTGCTATCCAAAATAAAATGACAAATAAAACCGCACAAATACGCAAATTGGGCTTCATTTTGTGATTTCTTTAATATTGATAGAGCGCGATTAAAAAAAATATAAGCTTTTTCTTGGTGCATAGCACTTCCTAAGCGATTTATTTTACTATGAATGTAGGGTCGATTGTAAAAAAGAATATCAGGACCATGTAAGCCTAAATCAAATAAATCACGATTATCAAGAATAATTTTTTTTAAAGGATATTTTAATTGGCTAATAACTTTTTTACCTAAACGATAATGACTATAAGCAGCTGGCATTATTTCAACATATCATATTCAGCCGGTTTAAAACCAACTAAAACTTTATCTGAAGATTCAACGATTGGTCTTTTAACTAACATACCGTCACTTGCTAGTAAAGAAAGCTGCTCATCTTCACTCATTTTTGATAATTTATCTTTTAAATTCAATTCTCGATATTTTAGACCAGATGTATTAAAAAAACGTTTAAGCGGTAAACCGCTTTTTTTATATAATGCTAAAAGTTCGTCTTTACTTAATTTCTCTTCAACAATATGACGATCAGTATGTGCTAAGTTAAGATTATCAAGATATTTTTTTGCTTTTTTGCAAGTACTGCATTTTGGATATTCTATAAATTTTAACATTTTATCACCTCATTTATAGTTTAACTCATTTAACTATATGATAACAACAATTAAGCTAAATTAATTCTTGATTTATCATAGATAATGAAAAAAATTTGTCAAGTTGCATAGTTTAGAAATAGATGATAACATATAAATACGTTTTTTGTTTAAAAGATATTAATAAATTCTAATGTTTAAATAAAAAGAGGAGGTAATTATATGTGGGGAATTATTGCCACATGGAAAATGGCACTGGATGGAGTCGAAAAAGCAACGGAAATGTTAAAGAATAGTGGTGATGCTGGCGATGCAATAGAAACTGCTGTTAAAGAAGTAGAAGATTTTCCATATTATAAATCAGTAGGTTTTGGCGGTTTGCCAAACGAAGAAATGGAAGTTGAATTAGATGCTGCTTATATGGATGGAGATACGTTAGATATTGGAGCCGTAGCAGCTATTAAAGATTATGCCAATCCAGTTGCTATTGCAAGACGTTTATCAAAAGAAAAAGTAAATAATCTATTAGTTGGTCAAGGAGGCGAAAAATATGCTCATAAAGCCGGTTTTGAACGAAAAAACATGTTAACTGAGCGAGCTAAAATTCATTATCATAATCGTATCAAAGAAGTTCGAGAGCAAGAAATAAAGCCTTATACAGGTCATGATACAGTGGGAATGGTATGTTTAGATATGCAAGGGAAAATGACCTCAGCTACTTCAACAAGTGGTTTGTTTATGAAAAAGGCGGGACGCGTTGGAGATTCTCCGCTTGCAGGGTCTGGTTTTTACGTTGATAGTAAAGTTGGCGGAGCAAGTGCTACTGGCTTAGGTGAAGATATTATGAAAGGTTGTATGTCATATGAAATTGTTCGCTTAATGAAAGAAGGGATGCATCCCCAAGAAGCCTGTGAAAAAGCAGTTGATATGTTTGATCAAGAGTTAAGAGAACGTCGCGGTCAAGCAGGTGATATTTCAGTGATTGCCATGAATAATCAAGGACAATGGGGTGCTGCAACTAATATTGAAGGTTTTTCGTTTGTTGTTGCAACAGCAAAACAAAAACCGATAGTTTACTTAACTAAGAAAATTGATGGTAAATATATTCACGAAGCTGCCAGTCAAGAATGGTTAGATAATTATATGACAGCGAGAATGGCACCATTAGTTAAAAAATAATGAGATGTAAGAAAAGATATAACTTGATTTATATCTTTTTTTATATTTCGTAGATTTAATAAAAATTACGCTATTAATATAAAATATATGATAAAATGACAAAAAGAAGTAATAAAAGCATTTAATTATTCCTAAAATGGAGGAAACATATGAATAATAAAATAAATAAAGAAGAGTTAAAGAAAATCTTATTAAGTGACGATATTGAAAAAATAAAGAAAATAATTGCTAATATTCATCCTGCAGATATTTTAGATATTCTTCATGAAGATGAAAATAGTATAAAAAAGTTAATGGATAATTTACCTAATAGTGTTGTAGCTAGTGTTATTGAAGAAGAAGATGATGAAGATGATCAATATGAATTACTAAAATTATTTTCAGATTTCAAACAACGTAAAATATTAGACGAAATGGCTAATGATGAAATTACTGATTTAGTTGGCGAGTTAGAAGAAAAAGAAAAGCAGGATATTTTAAACAAAATGGATAAAGACGATAAAGAAGATGTTGAACGTCTATTGACATTTGAACCAGATACTGCTGGTGGTATAATGACTACGGAATATATAAGTATTCGAGCTTTAAATACAGTTGAAAAAACTCTTAAATATTTACAAGAAAATATAGAACAAGATGCGGCTTATTATTTATATGTAGTTGATTTCCAAAATATCTTAAAAGGAGTTGTTTCACTTCGAGATATCGTTACTAACTCTTTTGATACTAAAATAATCGATATTACTAATCCTAATGTGAAAACGATCATGTATAATGAAGATCAAGAAGAAGTAGCGAAAAAATTTCAAAAATATGGCTTTATTTTAATGCCGGTAGTTGATGAAATGGATCATTTATTAGGAGTAATTGAATTTGATGATATTATCGATGTAATTCAAGAAGAAAATACAGAAGATATTAATTTATTAGGTGGTGTTGATTCTGAAGAACGTTTAGATTCAACTGTTAGTGAATCATTTAAAAGTCGGATACCGTGGTTAATAGTTAATTTATTTACAGCTGTTTTAGCAGCTTCGGTAGTTAGCTTTTTTGAAGGAACAATTGCTCAAGTAGTTACGTTGGCAACTGTTATGCCTATTGTTACGGGAATGGGCGGTAATGCAGGAACTCAATCTTTAACAATTGTTGTTAGAGGATTATCATTAGGTGAACTAACAAAAGAAAATGCAATTAAAATCATGCTTAAAGAAATTGCAGTTGGATTTATTAGTGGGATAGTTATTGGAATTTTAGTTGCTTTAGGCTCAATGGTTTTTGAAGGTAATCCTATATTTGGTGTTGTTACTGGATTAGCGATGTTTTTAAATATGATTTTAGCAAATATCGCAGGTTATTTTATTCCTGTAATTTTAGAAAAATTACATATTGATCCCGCTCTTGCAAGTGGGGTCTTTGTAACAACAGTTACCGATGTCCTTGGTTTTTTCTTTTTTCTTGGGCTAGCAACAATATTTTTACCTTATTTAATTTAATATGAAGAGGAGAAAAACTACTATGGAAGAAAAATTAGATGAAATAATAGTATTATTAAAGAATATCGATTCTAAATTAGATGTTTTAGTTAGTGATAAACAGGCACAAATGTTAAAACCTAGTAATGAGGCTATCTTAAAACAATTTGAAGAAACAGAAAAACTGTTTAATAAAGTTATGAATAAAGGAAAATAATATTTTAATTCTTTCAATTTTGTAAGTTTACAATAATATTGAATAAAATATAGTACAATATATATGGGTGATTTAATGAAAATATTAATAATTGAAGATGATTTAGAATTACGGGAAGAATTAAAAATATTATTAGATAATAATGGTTATCATGGAATAATTTTACAAAGACTCGATAATGCTTTAGAAGAAATAATTAAAATAGCTCCTGATTTAATTTTATTGGACATTAAGTTACCATATTTAAATGGACAACAACTGTTAAAGCAGTTAAGAAAAAAATCTAGTATTCCTGTAATCATGGTTACAAGTAAAGATAGTGAGATGGATGAAATTTTAGCGATGAGTTATGGAGCAGATGATTATATTACAAAACCGTATAATCCAACGATTTTATTATTGCATATCGAAGCTGTTTTTAAGAGATTGCAAAATAAAGAAACTAAATTATATTATCAAGGTGTTAATGTTGATTTGTCAAAAAGCGTTTTAGAGAAGAATGATCACGAATTATTACTGAGTAAAAATGAAATGAGTATTTTTTATTTTTTGTTAGTTAATCAAGGAAAAATCGTAAGTCGCGATGAAATTATGAATTATTTATGGGGAACTAATAAATTTATTGATGATAACACTTTGACAGTTAATATGACAAGATTGAAGAAAAAACTTGTAAAGATTGGCTTAATTGATGTAATTGAAACAAGAAGAGACCAAGGATATATTTTAATATGAAAATACGAAGTTATATAAAAGATAAATTTGTTGATTTTATTTTATGGTTTTTGATGATTTTAATAATTGAATTATTTTTGATTATGTTTAAAGTGGTAAATAGTTTGATTATTGTTATTTCAATAACTTTGATAATATTTATGGTCATTATTTATAGTTATGATTATTATCGAAAAAAAGAGTTTTATCAGGACTTTAATACTAAATTAAAACAGTTAGATAATAAATGTTTGATTACTGAATTAATCAAAAAACCAGATTTTTTAGAAGGACAAATATTATGTGATTCATTATATGAAATTGATAAATCAATGTATGAAGAAATTGAAACTTATTTTCAAAATATAAAAGATTTTAAAGAATATATCGAATTATGGATTCATGAAGTAAAACTGCCTATTGCTAGTAGTAAGTTAATGATTCATAATCATGAAACTAATGAAAGAAAATTAAAAGAACAAATTAATAGAATTGAAAATTATGTTGAACAAGTATTATACTATACGCGATTAGAAAATAGTGAACAAGATTATTTATTAAAAAAATGTAATTTAAAAGATATTATAAATAATGTAATAAAAAGAAATCAAGATAGTTTTTTGTATCAAAAAATTAGGATAAAAATAGGTGATATTAATAAAACTGTTTTAAGTGATAGTAAGTGGCTTGAATTTATTATTAATCAGATCGTTAGTAATAGTATTAAATATCGTGGAAAAGAGAATTGTAAAATTAGTTTTAATGTAATCAAAAAAGAAAATATTATTTTAGAAATCATTGATAATGGAATAGGTATTGATCAAACAGATATAAAATATATCTTTGATAAATCTTTTACGGGGAATAATGGTCGTTTAGTATCTAGTTCAACAGGTATGGGCCTTTATATTTCAAAATCATTATGCGATAAATTAGGACATAAGATCATGATCGAATCAAAGGTTCAACAATATACCAAAGTGAGTATTTGTTTTGAAGATGAAGAGTATTACAGAATCGTAAGGTAATTGTAAGATACATCGATGTTACTACAATTACTTTTTTTCTATAATAAAAGCAAGGAGGATGAAATATGGAAAATGTATTAGTAATTGAAAATATTAGTAAATATTATGGTAATAAAAGTAATCTTACCAAAGCTTTAAGTAATATTTCATTGAATATTGCTAAAGGTGATTTTATTGCGATTATGGGAGCGAGTGGTTCTGGCAAAACGACTTTACTTAATGTGATTTCTACAATTGATAGAGTAACAGCTGGCCATATATATCTTGAAAAAAAGGATATTACAAGATTGAAAGGAAATGAACTAGATAAATTTAGAAGAGAAGAACTAGGATTTATTTTTCAAGATTTTAATTTATTAGATACTTTGACGGCATATGAAAATATTGCTCTAGCTTTACAGATTCTAAAAGTTAAAGCAAAAGAAATAGATATTAGAGTCAATGATGCTGCAAAAAAACTAAATATTAGTGATATCTTAAACAAATATCCCTATGAAATATCAGGTGGACAAAAGCAAAGAGTTGCGTGTGCTAGAGCAATAGTGACTAATCCTAAACTAATTTTAGCAGATGAACCAACAGGAGCATTAGATTCGAAAAGTTCTAAAATGTTATTAGAAAGTTTTCAACAATTAAATAATGATTATCATACAACTATTTTGATGGTAACTCATGATGTTTTTAGTGCTAGTTATGCTTCTAGAGTTATTTTTATAAAAGATGGAAAAATTTTTAATGAGCTTGATCGGGGAAATGATGAGCGAAAGATATTTTTTGAAAGAATTATTGATGTTGTCTCAATTTTAGGAGGCGATGTAAACGATGTTATTTAATTTGGTTTTAAAAAATATTAGAAAAAGTTTTAAAGATTATGCAATATATTTTTTTACATTAGTATTAGGAGTAGCAATTTTTTATATTTTTAATTCACTTGAAAGCCAAACTGTAATGTTATCTTTAACTAAATCTACAAAAGATATAATTGAATTAATGACAAAAATAATATCTGGACTTAGTGTTTTTGTATCATTTGTATTAGGTTTTTTAATTATTTATGCTAATCAATTTTTAATCAAACGACGAAAAAAAGAATTTGGTATATATATGACATTAGGAATGTCAAAAAGACAAATCTCTAAAATATTATTAGGGGAAACAATTTGTATTGGTCTTATTTCTCTTATTATTGGATTATTTATCGGAATTATCTTATCGCAGGTAATGTCGATTATCGTAGGTGGTATGTTTGATGCTGATATGGATAAATTTGTATTTGTTTTTTCAAATAGTACATGTATTAAAACAATTATATATTTTGGAATAATGTATCTGCTGGTAATGCTTTTTAATACTATTCAAATTAGTAAATGCAAATTAATCGATTTATTAGCTGCAGACAAAAAAAGTGAAGAAATAAAATTAAAAAATACGTTTTTTTGCAGTCTAGTTTTTATCTTTTCAATATGTTTATTGATTTATGCATATTATAATGTAACAGCTGGTGCCAGTAATTTAGATACAACATTTTCAGTTTTGTTACAAATGTTGTATGGTTTTATAGCAACGTTTTTAATTTTTTGGTCGTTATCAGGACTATTAATAAAAGTAGTAACTTCATTAAAAGGAGTATATTTTAAGAATCTTAATAGTTTTACACTAAAAGAAATCAGTAGTAAAATAAATACTACAGTATTTTCTACAACGATTATTTGTTTAATGCTATTTGTTACAATTTGTATTTTTTCCACGGCTTTTACTTTGAATAATAATACTAAAAATGTGATGAATGAATTAGTACCTGCTGATATACAAATTAGTACAAATACCCATAATTCAATTAAACAAGAACTATTGAATAATAAAATAAATGTAACAGAAGATTTTAAAGAAGTTCTAGAATTTAATGTTTATCAAAGTAATCAATTAACACTGAGAGATACCTATGGTAATGAATTTACAGATGCAACAGAAAAATATTTAAATACTTCTGAAGAAATTGTAAAATTGAGTGATTATAATAAATTAGCAAAACTCTATAATCTTCCAACATATAATTTAAAAGATGAATATGTGGTTGTTTGTAATTATGAAAATACCGAATATGTTAGAAATAATCTTTTACAAAATAAACCAGATATTTATCTGAATGGAAAACAGTATCGTAGTAAATTTAATCAATGTCAAGATGGTTTTTTAATAATGTCATCTAGTCATATGAATGGTGGTTTTTATGTAGTACCAGATGAAGCTGTTGAAAATATGGAAGTAAGCAGCAGCTATTTAGTGGCTAATTATAATGTCAGTAGTAAAAAAGAATATGATAAAATTATTGTCAATAAAATTCCTAAACTTAGTGATAATGGCTTATTAGTAAATACACGCTTAGATATTTATAGTACAACAATTGGTATGGGAGCAATGGTTATTTTTGTTGGTTTATATCTTGGAATAGTTTTCTTGATTTCCAGTGCTGCAATTATCGCTTTGAAAGAATTATCACAAAGTATTGATAACAAAAGGAAATATCAAACGCTTAAAAAAATAGGAGTTAGTAATAAAATGATGAATAAATCATTATTTAGACAGATAGCTGTTTATTTCAGTTTTCCATTGATTTTGGCTATTATTCACTCTATTTTTGGGATTCAAGTATGTAGAATAATGATTAGTTCTACTACAGTATCGTTTGATAGTTTGATTAATAGTATTCTAATAACAGCATTTATATTAATTTTAATTTATGGTGGCTATTTTTTAGTTACATATTGGTGTAGTAAAAATATTATTAATGATGAATAAATTTTTAGTCTTAAAAATATTCGAAAAAGAAAATAGAAAAGACAGGAGACTATTAATTGTATTAATTGAATCTAAAGAGTAGTGGTAACACTGCTCTTTAATTTTTGAAAAATATTAAAAAGGATTAAATAGTTATATAATATTTTAAGTAAAATTATAAACTAAATTATATATAACTTGACAAATTTTTTAATATATTATAATCTATTAACATACTATTAATATAGGAAAAGAGGTAAAAGTTATGAACTTTGTGTTAGAACTACAATTACGAAATAATTTTAGAATAGGACGATGTTGTTGCTGTTTTTTTAATAAAGAGTAACAATTTAATTATATTGTGCTCTTTATTCTAATATACATTAAAGAGAAAAGGGGACAATTAAATGAATAAAAATATTTTAGAATTAGGAGCTTTAGTGCTTGCTGTTATATTTTTTATATTAATTTATTTTCTTAAAAAGAAAAAAGTTGATTTTAGTGTGCTAACTATTTTAGCAGTAGGTTTAGGAATAATAGTTGGTTTAATTTTTAAGGAAAATTATCTTTATTTAGAAGCTATAGGAACGATATATGCTAATCTTATTTCTGCAATCGTTGTACCACTGTTATTATTCAGTATTATTTCCAGTATTACTAATTTACAAGCTTCTATTAAATTAAAAAAAGTAAGTTTGAAAACAATAATTTACTTATTATTAAATACATTTACTGCTAGTTTAATTACATTGATTCTTGCAGTAATAACAAGAATAGGTAGTGGATTTAATTATGAACTTTCTACAAATTATAAGGCAACGGAAGTTCCTTCATTTGTAGATACAATTATTGGGTTATTTCCCAAAAATCTTATTAATAGCTGGTTAAATGGGGAAGTAGTACCAATAGTAATTTTTGCTATTATTGTAGCTATTGCATATAATAGAATAGTTAATAAAGATCCTAAGAAAGTAAAACCATTTAAACAATTTATTGATGCAGGTAATCGAGTATTAGGTGAAGTAGTTAATTTTGTAATAGGTTTTACACCATATGCAGTCTTAGCTTTGATTGCCCGAGCAGTAAGTAAAAGTACTATTGATGATATTATTCCATTACTAAGTATTTTGGGATTAGCATACTTATTGAGCATAATTCAAATATTTGGGGTTGAAAGCATATTGTTAAAAGTAATTGGAAAACTAGATCCTATTAATTTTTTTAAAGGAATATGGCCAGCTGGAGTAGTAGCTTTTACATCTCAAAGCAGTATTGGTACGATTCCGGTAACGATTCGTCAATTAGTCAATAAAATTGGTGTAAATGAAGATATTGCATCATTTACAGCTAGTTTAGGGGCTAATTTAGGTATGCCAGGATGTGCAGGTATATGGCCAACATTATTAGCAGTGTTTGCAATTAATGTTTTAAATATAGATTATACAATAGGACAATATCTATTTTTAGTAGTCTTGGCAGTAGTTGTATCTATAGGAACAGTTGGAGTTCCTGGAACAGCAACGATTACTGCAACAGCAGTATTTGCAGCAGCTGGTTTACCAATTGAAATAATTGTATTGTTGGCACCAATTTCAAGTATTGTAGATATGGCTAGAACTGCAACAAATGTTATTGGAGCAGCAACAGTAGCTACATTAGTAGCAAAATCTGAAAAAGAGTTAAATATGGATATTTATAATGGAATATAATATATTAATTAGTTCGTAGCTAAGATTTAATAGTTACGAATTTTTAATATATAAGAAATAAATCATAATAAAATAGAGATATTCATATATTAAGATATAAAGCCAAAATATATATATAAACATTGCATAATGCGGTATAATTGGTCTTGTAATATAATATCTATTGTGATATATTGTAAGAAAGTTATAGGATAGAGGCGCGAATAGTTATGAAGTTTTTATTGGATGATGCAAACTAGATAAAAATAGGGGAGCTTTCGCCGAAGGGGTAAATGATTGCATGCATTTATACTCTGGTCTTATAGAGAATATCTATAAGACTGTCATTATCGAATGATAATGGTGAGCTATCATTGTTCATACGCGTTTATGTTGCAATGATACTCATTGCAATTTTTTTGTAAAGGAGAGCAATGATGGAAAAAATTATTGAAGCGGTAAGTTATGAAGAAAATATTATTCAGTTAAAATTGACAAATGTACCGAAACATCCAATGGTAATTGCCAAAATTTTTACGATTTTAAGTGATTGTGATGTTAATATTGATATGATTTCTCAAGTAATGATTGAAGATGCAATGCAGATAGAAATAACATTAGATGAAAAATATCAAAAAAATTTAAATGAAGCAATAATGTGTTTAAAAAAAGAAGTCAAACAATTAGAGATTGCGACTAATCGAAAATATTTTAAAATTGCTGTTGGTGGAAAGTTGATTGAAGTCACACCAGGAGCCGCGGCAAAAGTATTTACTATTTTAGGTGAAAATAATATACATTTTTATCAAGTAACTACGTCAAAACGAACAATTTCATTTATTGTTGATAAAAAAGACAAAGATTTAGCAATGAAAAAATTAGATGAAGCATTTGGCTTAAATATATAGGAGGAAATTATGGCTATTTTTGAAGGAAGTGCAGTTGCACTAGTATTACCAATGCATGAAGATGGAAGTATTGATTATGATGGATTTAAAAGACAAGTACAAAGAATGATCGATGGAGGTGTTAAAGCTTTATTAGTTAATGGAACAACTGGTGAAACAGCGACAATTCATATTGATGATGAATTTAAATTACTAGATATTACATTAGAAATGGCTCAAGGAACTGGTATAAAAGTTATTGCCGGAGCAGGATCTAATGATACAGCAACAGCATTAAAAAAAGCAAAATACGCTAAAGAAAAAGGTGCTGATGCTATTTTAGTTGTTACACCATACTATAATAAAACAAGTCAACGAGGATTGATTGCTCATTATACTACTATTGCTGATGCTGTTGATATTCCAATGATTCTTTATAATGTTCCAGGAAGAACAGGTGTAAAAATAAAGGTAGAGACAGTTGTAGAATTAGCAAAACACAAAAATATTGTTGCTATGAAAGACGCAACTGATGATATAGCTTATGCAATGGAAGTTCTAGCAAAAACTCAAGGTATGGATTTTGATATGTATTCAGGATGTGATGATAATATTCTGCCATTTATTTGTGCTGGGGGAAAAGGGGTAATTTCAGTATTATCAAACATCTATCCTCGCCAAACAGAATTATTAACACAGTTAGCACTAAAAGGCGATTTACCAAGAGCTCAAGAGCTTGCATATGCATTAGAACCAGTTAGTCGTTACTTATTTGCTGATATTAATCCAATTATGCCTAAAGCAGCATTAGCTAAAATGGGTGTTTGTAATGCAACATTAAGATTACCATTAATTGAAACAACAGAAGAAAATAAAAAACTATTATTTGATGCTATGGATGCATTTGAAAAATTGGGGTTTTAAAATGAAAGTAATAGTATATGGTTATGGATTAATGGGTAAAAAAGTTGCTAATAAAGTAAGAAGTCAAAATGATATGGATCTAGTGGCTGTTGTAAGTTATGAGTTTGATGAAAAAGTTCCTGAAAAAAGCTACAATTCTTTAAAACAGTGTGAAGAAAAAGCCGATGTCATCATCGACTTTTCTCACCCTAATAATTTAGATGACATATTATCTTATGCTTTGACAAATAAAACAAAGTTAGTGCTTGCAACAACGGGCTATAATGATGAACAGCTAACAAAAATTAAAGAAGCTGCAAAACAGATCCCGATTTTTCAATCATATAACACATCATATGGAGTACAAATGGTAACCAAAATATTACGTCAAGTAGCTAAAGAATTTTATCAGGCAGGATATGATATTGAAATTCTTGAAAAACATCATAATCAAAAAATAGATGCACCATCAGGAACAGCTAAGTTACTATATGAGGTGATGGAAGAAGAAATTGGTGAAACTACTGCTGTGACTGATCGAAGTTCTTTGCATGAAAAAAGAAAGCATGAACAAATCGGTATTCAAGCAATGCGTGGGGGAACGATTTTTGGTGAGCATACAGTAATGTTTGCTGGAATCGATGAAATAATTGAAATAAAGCACACAGCCTTATCAAAAGAAGTATTTGTCCAAGGAGCAATCAGTGCTGCCTATGCATTAATTGATAAAGATAGCGGTCTTTATACATTAAAGTCATTGTATTAATTAGGGGGATAGTATGGTATTACAAACAAAGTTTGCACAAATAAAAAATAATAATCTATACATAGACGATGTTAAAGCAACTGATTTAGTTAATAAATATGGAACACCACTTTATGTCATGAGTGAGGGACATATTAGACATCAATTTAATGAACTTAAAACAAAAATGATAGATAAATATGAAAATACTTTACCGCTATTTGCTTCAAAATCATTTTCGTGTTTAGCTATTTATAAAGTTGCAAAAGAATATGGGGTAGGTATTGATTGTGTTTCAGCTGGTGAAATATCTGTTGCTTTAAAAGCAGGATTTGATCCAAAGAAAATCTATTTTCATGGAAATAATAAACTTCCTTCAGAAATAGAGTACGCTTTAAGTAATGGGGTAGAAAATTTAATTATAGATAATTTTCACGAAATTGAAATTGTACAAGAAATAGCACAAAGACTAAATGTTGTTGTTAATGGTGTTGTAAGAATAACGCCAGGAGTATACGCAGGAGGTCATGACTATATTCGAGTTGGTGCAAAAGATACTAAATTTGGATTTAGTAGTCATGACAATACATATTTAAAAGCTATAAAAAAAGTTATTGATGCTCCAAATATTAATTTTGATGGCATCCATTGCCATGTTGGAAGCCAAATCGAGGATATTCAAGCTTATATATTAGCGATGAATAAATTTGTTGACATTTCATATGAAATTTATGATATATTTGGAATAGTTATAAATAAATTAAATGCCGGTGGAGGTTTTGGGATAGCTTATACAAAGGCAGACAAACCTTTAGAATTTGAAACGGTTGTTGATACGATCATGGATATTATAACTAAAGGGTTTGAGGCTCGAGGATTAAAAAGACCAATGGTTTTAGTAGAACCAGGACGGTATTGTGTTGGAAACGCAGGAATAACTTTGTATACTGTTGGTTCATCTAAGTATATAAAAGATATTCGAGATTATATTAGTGTAGATGGTGGAATGAATGATAATATTCGCTCTAGTTTATATGCGGCAAAATATGATGCAATTATTGCAAATAAAGCAGAGATGCCCGCAAATCACTTAATTACAGTTGCAGGAAAAAATTGTGAATCTGGAGATATTTTAATTAAGGATATTATGTTGCAAGATCCAGAACCAGGAGATATTCTGGCGATGTTTTCTACGGGAGCTTATCATTATTCAATGTCATCTAATTATAATCAGTTGCCAAAACCAGCTGTAGTATTTACATACAAAGGTAAATCTCGAGAAGTGATCCGTCGACAAACCTTCGATGATTTAGTATATTATGATGTTGATTCAACATACTAATAAAGCGGCATGGGCCGCTTTTAATGCTTAATGGAAAAGTGTGCATGATATAGAATAAATATTTCAATGTTATTAAAAGGAGGGGAATAATATGAAAGTATTAATTATAGATGATGATCTTATTTTTGGTAAAATGTTAGGAGATCTTATTAATGAAAAGTTTAGTAATGAGAAAAATGAAATCGTAATTAAGATCAAAGTATCTAACATAGATATAAAGCAAAAATTTGATTATTATTTTATAGATATTATGCTGGCAGGTGAAAATGGTATTAATTGTGGTAAAATGATTCTTGATAAGAATTATTTTGCTAAAATAATATATATGTCTTCTGAAGAAAGTTTAGTTTATGACACGTTTGCAAGTAAAGTTTATTTTTTCTTAAGAAAAGAAAATTTAAAACATGATCTAGAAAGATTATGGATAAAAATAAATCAAGATAAAGTAAAGAATACTGATTATATTGAAATTATCTCTGATCGTAAAAGACAAATGATTTTAAAGAAAGAGATTATTTATATTGAATCTAATAGAAATAAATGTCAGATTTATATGATAAAAGATCAATATGAAGTATATAGAACATTAAAATCATTTTTAAATGAATTAGATTCCAATCAATATTTTCGATTAAATAGTTATACAATTATAAATTTAGAACATGTAAAAAGTGTAAGTGGTAAAGAAGTAATTTTAATAAATGGCGAATCATTTATTTTAAAAAGAAATTATAATGATTTTATTAATGCATATCATAATAATTATATGAAGAGGTTTAAAGAATGATAATAAATATTATAGAATCGTTAATAGCTGCCTATTTCTTTACTAATTATTTCGATTTAAAAATAAATAAGCAAATTTACTATATATTAAATTTTTTAACAATTACTACTATAATCAATATTTTTGATTATTTTGGTGATTTTAGTATAACTTTGCCATTAGTTGTTGTCTTGGTTGCTACATTAATAGCTTATTTTGGAACAAATAACAATCTTTGGGAAATACTATTTATTACATTTTTTGATGAATTAATAGTAGGGTTATCAATAACAATTTCATTACTTGCAGAGGATTTTATCAATTCTGAATTAAGAGCTTTTATTGCAAAGATATTATATTTTTTAATGGTATATCTTGTTATATATGTATGTAAATTAAAAGAGATAAAATTAAATTCTATATATTGGAAATTATTATCGATTGTAGCTATTGTATTTTACATTGGATATAATGTTATTCTACAATTTTATTTAGGAATGAAATTAAGTGATGCAATGATATTTACCACTTTAATATCTTTTGGTTTATCTGTAATAGGAATAGCTGTAATCGTTTATTATATTTCTAAATTAGAATGTGAAAAGCAGGAAACTCAGTTTTCATTACAAAAGTTAGAAATGGAACAGAGTAATTATAAACAGTTAAATGAAGTTTCAAAAGAAATAAAGATAATGCGCCATGATTTAAAACATGATTATTTATTGATTGAAAATTATTTAGAAGAAAATAAATATTCTGAAATAAAAGAAATGATAGACTCAAGAATATATGATTTAGAAGATGTAACGCATACGGTCAACAGTGAAAATAAATTGATAAATACAATTATTAATTACAAAAAGATGATAGCACAAAGTAAAAATATCAAAATAAACTATAAAATAAATGTCAGTGATCAACTGTATATGAAAGATTATCATTTAAATGAATTATTATCTAATTTATTAGATAATGCGATTGAGAATTGTTCTAAAAATGATCCTCTAATTGATATCGTTATTGAAGAAGATGTAGTTTTATATATAGAAGTTGTTAATCAGATAGATAAATCAGTTTTAGAAAATAATCCTAATTTACATACTAATAAAGTCAGCAAGGACCATGGTCATGGAATTCGAAGTATTCGAAGAATTGTAAATGAATATGGTGGTAGTATTAAATTTTTTGAAAAAGACTTAGAATTTCATGTTTCAATAATAATTCCGATAAATCGTACTCGTTAAAATGCGTTTCGTCCCATGTTTATTTAAATTTGTCGAAAAATGGTTTATTATGGTTGTCGAGGAGGTGAAATGATTGGTACAAGGTATATCAAAATGGTTGTTGAAGATATATAAAAATAAAGCTGTTTTGAATTATGATGATGAGATATTTTTATATGGGATTGAAGTAATCGCTGCATCTTTACTTAATGTATTATTGTTGTTATTTATTGGGATAATAAGTGGGACATTTTATCAAGCTTTGGTTTATTTCGTGTCCTATGCGACTCTACGAAAATTTATTGGTGGATATCATTGCAATACTAATTTTAAATGCATTACGTTTAATGTTTCCAAATATATATTCTTTATATGGCTTTACCCACATGTAGAGATTAATAAACTACTGATGATATCTATAATTATAATAACACTGATATTAATAATATGGGGAGCGCCTTTTGAACACAAAAATAGACCAATAAGCGAAAGCGAACGTTTTAAGTATAAAAAATATTCTTTTATTATTACTTCAATTTATGTGGTGTTTATTTTATTGTCTAGTGAATTTTATCATGTTCTATTATATGTTTTAATCGTAATTGACTTGTCATCAATACCTTGTATTATAGAAAGTAATGGAAAAAGTTTTAAAAATGTTTAGTAAACTAGTTCTAGTGGCTTCTACTGGTGCCGTAAGTGGTGCATCTCGGTGGGGAGATTATCAACCAAAAGAATCAGAAGCTTTAAAGAAATTAAAGAAATTTTAAAAATTTAAATTGGGAGAACTTTCTAAAATCATTTGTTTTCTCAAATGTAATGTTAAAAACTAAAATTATTGAATATTTATAATAAACAGTATAAGATGTAGCGCAATGATTTTGGTTATGAAGTAAAGAAGTTAGATGCATACTTGTTTAATCTAGTTAATAAGTGCAGCTAACTTTTTTATTATATTATTTTATAAATCAAGGAAGATTAAAAATCTTCCTTTTTATGTATTGTATCTTTTTTTGGTTTATTAAGTTCCTCATGAATTCCCTGCATTTTATAATCTAAATGGGATATCGTTTTAGCACAATCAATCAACTCATCACGTACGCCATCAGGAACCTCATTATCAGATTTGTATCGTAGGTGATGTTCTAAACTAGCCCAAAAGTCCATCGCAATAGTTCTGATCTGAATTTCTACAGGAATAGGTTGAACTTTTTCAGCTAAAAATATTGGTACTTCAACAACTAAATGTAAACTTCGATAACCATTTTCTTTGGGGTGTTTTATATAATCCTTTTTCTTAATAAGTTTAATATCATTTTGCTTAATAAGTAAATCAGCAATTTTATAAACATCACTAACATAATTACAAATTACTCTAACACCAGCTATATCTGTTAAATTAATTACAATTGATTCTAGAGAAATTTCTAGCCCTCTTTTTTCTAGTTTACCAAGAATGCTTTTTACCGATTTTAATCGATATTCCATATGATGAATAGGATTATGATCATGTTTGACTCTAAATTCATCATCAAGAATTTCCAATTTAGTTCTTATCTCTTTAATACCAGCATCATAAATCTGTTGTAATGATAAAAAACCTTCAAGTGTACCTGTTATTTCTTCATCAATACTTATCGATGAAAAAGGATCACTAATTATTTCTTTTTGCATGATTCTTTCTGTCATAAAAATACCTCTTATAAATTATTTTTTGTATACTTTAATCATAATTGGTAATAATGAACTTGAGGTGAACTGATATGAAAAAAATAATTATCACAGTATTAATTTTAATGAATGTAGTAACTGTCAATGCTTCAAGTAATGATCCCAAATATAAAATAATAGCTAATAGTAATAGTGAAAGAGATATTAAAGAAATGTATAAAATAAAAGATAGTTTAATAAGTGATTATCGTAGGTGGATCAAAGGCGTAGATGATATTGACCAGGTATTAGCTGATCATCAAAAAGATTATGAAGCTAGTTATTATAATGGTGAATATAAAATCATTATTGGTAAAGGCAAAGGAAAATCTCTTACTGGTACATTAAAAGCAAGTTATTGTACTAGCAGCAAAGAGATAAAAAAGAAATCTTTTTTTGCAGAACTTTTTTCATGAGAGACAGCTTATTGTCTCTTTTATTATATGTAAATATAAATCATCTTATATGAGATGGTTTTATGTTTAAAATAAAGTGATTCGTTAATAATTTAAAGTGTTAAACATATAATAAAATTAGAGGTGAACCATGTTAACAAAATTTGATGAACAAGCCCAAAAAGCAATTGTTGTAGGTGAAAGTATTGCTTTTGATTTAGGTCATAATAATGTTGGAAGTGAGCATTTATTATTGTCATTATTAAAAATCAGTGATTCAAAATTAAAGGATCTGGTAAAGAAATATAATGTTGATGATAAAAGTATATATGAGGATATAAAAAGGTTGTTTGGGACAAATAATGATCAACCTTTTTATATGGAATATAGTGATGCTGTTAAAAATATTTTAGAAACAGCAGTCAACATTACAAATGAACAAAATAAAAGTAAAGTCACTTTAAATATTTTAACTATAGCATTATTGAAAAGTGAAGAAAGCGTTGCTTACGAACTGTTAAAAAAATATAAAGTGGATTTTGAAGATATTATTTATCAATTAAATGAAAGTGGTGAATTAGAAACAAAATTAGATCAAATTCAATCATTGATCAACCTCAACAAAAAGGTAAAGAAGGGCGAAAATTTAGTTGTTGGAAGACAAAAAGAATTAGAAAAACTTTGTATGATTTTAAGTAAAAGGGAAAAAAATAATGCTCTTATTATTGGTGAAGCAGGGGTCGGGAAATCAGCATTAGTTGAAAAATTAGCGTATTTGATTAATGAAAAACAAGTAAATGACGGATTAAAGAAAAAAATTATTTATGAACTAAGTTTATCTAGTATTGTTGCTGGAACTAAATATCGTGGTGAATTTGAAGAAAAATTAAGAAAAATAATTGATAAAGTAAAAGAAATGGATAATGTTATTATTTTTATAGATGAAATTCATAACATAATTGGTGCCGGTGGAGCTGAGGGGGCAATAGATGCAGCTAATATTTTAAAACCATATTTAGCTAGAAAAGATCTAACGATTATTGGCGCAACTACTACAGAAGAATATTATCAGCACTTTGAAAAAGACCAGGCAATGAATCGACGCTTTAGTATAATTACATTAAAAGAAAACACTAAAGAAGAAACATTTGATATTTTAAAAGAAACAAAATTATTTTATGAACAGTTTCATAAAATTGAAATTGATGATGAAGTTTTAAGATATTTAGTTGACAATGTCGATCACTATATTAAAAACAGAACATTTCCTGATAAAGCAATTGATATTTTTGATTTAGCATGTGTAAAAACAAGATTTAGACAACAGCATATTATTACAAAACAAATAGTAAAAGATGTAATAGAGGAATATACCTCTATTAAAATTAGTGATAATTATGATTATGATGAAATTAAAGTAAAATTAAATAATCAGGTAATTGGTCAAAATGAAGCAATTGAGCAAATAATCAGTCAACTAAAAATCAATAAACCTTCAAATCAGCCTACAGCTATAATGCTATTTACTGGTAGTAGTGGGGTAGGTAAAAGTGAAATGGCTAAACAGCTGGCAAAATATTTATCACGAAATTTAATTCGTTTAGATATGAGCGAATATAAAGACAGTTCAAGCGTTCAAAAAATCATAGGTGCTGCACCAGGATATGTTGGTTATGATAAACCTAGTTTATTATTAGGACAATTACAAACATATCCCAAGAGTATAATTTTATTAGACGAAATTGATAAAGCATGTCAGGATGTTATTAATTTGTTTATGCAAGTATTTGATGAAGGTTATTTAGAAGACAGTCATAAAAGAAAAGTCTATTTTAATAACACGATCATTATTATGACTTCAAATCAAGGTAGTACTAAAAATAAATTAGGATTTAAAAAGAATATAGTAGATAAAAAATGTAATTATGGATTTAGTGATGAATTATTGAGTAGGATAGATGAAATAATTAATTTCAAAAACCTCACAAAAACAGATTTAAAGATGATCATTAGAAAAAATATGCCACATGAAGTTAAAGAAGAAGATATTCAAAATATATTGAAAGATTATGATATGAAGCTACAAGGTCGTGGAATTATAAAGAAAGCAAATAAATATTTTCAAAGTAAAGCTAAAGCATAAAAACTTAGACATCTGCCTAAGTTTTTTTATCTTTTACTTTCTTAAAAACGATAATAATTAAAAATAGGATACTAATAATCAAAGCATACTGCTTAATATATTCATGAATATTGATCCAGTTATTTCCTAATAGTATTCCTAAATATACTAGGATACTATTCCAAATAATTATTCCTAGTAAAGTATAAAAAGAGAAACAAAAAAAGTTCATTTTTGTTATTCCTGCTGGTAATGATATTATAGAACGGACAATGGGAATTAAACGTCCCGCAAAAATGGAAAGTTTGCCATATCGTTTAAACCATCTTAGGGAGTTTTCGAGAGAATTAGGCTTAAAATGAAAATAAACTAAGATTTGTTCTAGTTTGTTGACTTTAATTAAATAACCCATAAAATATAAGATAACAGATCCTAAATACGAACCTAAAGTAGCAACAATTACAACACCAGCGGGTTGTAATGAGGTTATTGTAGTTAAAAAGCCTCCAAAGGTTAAAATTATTTCACAAGGAATGGGTGGAAAGATGTTTTCTAAAGTGATTAAAATAAAAATAGCTTTATAGCCATAACTGTTAATTAAGGCGAGAATACTTGCCAGCATTATATGTCTCCTTTCTAGATAAAGGAAGTATTTTGTAAGCTAAATGAATTAACATATTATCAAATGGTAATAAGATAATAGTTGAAATTATATTAAAAAATGTATGCATATATGCTATTTGCATCATATGATTTGGAGTTAATGAGTGTATGAAGTCAATAAATGGAATAAAATATGATGCCATAAAGAAAATAATCGTTCCAATTATATTTATTAATATATGAATAATAGTAAGACGTTTAGAATTAGGATCACCATTTATAGAAGCTAATAAAGCAGTTATACAAGTGCCAATATTTTGTCCGTAAATAACATTTGTTGCCATAGTAAAATTAATTAGACCCTTTTGATATATTGTTTGTAAGACCCCTACAGATGCAGTTGAACTCTGAATAATTGCAGTAAAAATAGTTCCCACGATTATAGCTGTAATAGGATTATTTAATTTTGCAAACAGCTCAATAAAATAAGATGAACTTTGAAGCGGAATAAGGGCAACTGCCATTGTTTCCATAGCCAAAAAAATCAATCCTAAAGCCATGATCACCCGTCCTATATACATTAGTTTATTTTTAAATAGCATCAAAATTAAACCTATAACACAAAAATAAATTGCTGATTGTCCTAGATCTAATGCAATCAACAGTCCTGTAACAGTAGTACCAATATTTGCTCCAAGAATGATCCAGGTGGCTTGATTCAAAGTAATAAGATGACTATTTAATAAGCCAATCAAAACCACAGTAGTAGCTGAGGAACTGTGAATAACGGCGGTAATCGCAGTTCCAATCAATACACCAAGATATTTATTAGAAGTAGATTTATAAAGAATATTTCTTAATTTATCATTTGCTAAGATATCTAAACTTGAAGACATTAGGTGCATCCCGTATAAAAAAACGATAAGACTTAAAATAAATCCAACAATATTTTTAATAATAAGATCACATCCTTATTTAAGTATATTATTAAATATGTAAATAATGTTTATTTTCAAGATAATGATTAAATGCTACAATAAGAGAAAAGAGGAAGTGAGGTAATGAATTATAGTGCAATTGTATTATGTGCTGGTAAAGGCAGTAGGAGTGGCTTGAGTTATAATAAAATGTTATATCGTTTTAAAGATAAAACGGTCTATGAAATGACGATGAAAATATTTTTAAATGATGATAGATGTAAACAAATTGTTGTTGTAACTAAAGAAGATGAAATTAGCGATTTAAAAAAACTCATTTCATCTAGTAAAATAGATTATACTTTTGGGGGAAAAGAGCGGCAGGATAGTGTTTATAACGGCTTACAAATTGTAAATCAGGACTATGTTTTGATTCATGATGGGGCTAGGCCATATTTAAAAAATAAAAACGTAGATGATTTATTGCTTTGTTTAAATAATAATGATGCTTGTTTACTGATGGTTCCTGTAAAAGATACTATAAAAATGTGTAAAGGTGAAAATGTTATAGAAACGTTACCTAGAGAAACATTGATGCAGGCGCAAACACCTCAAGCTTTTAAAACAAGCCTAATTAAAGATTGTTACAAACTGGGAAAAATTAATAATTTTGCAGCTACTGATGATGCTTCATTGGTAGAACACTTTAAAATGGCTCCTGTAAAAGTTGTAATGGGAAGTTACGAAAATATTAAGATAACGACACCAGATGATTTATAAGATACCAAATTAGGTATCTTTATTTTTTACAAAAAATTATTTTTACTTATTGACGAAATTATTAGTATATGTTAATATACTAAACATAGTAATCCTATATATTAAGTAGGATTAGAAAGGAGATACGAAAATGAACACAACAAATAAGATTAACCAAAATATGATGTGTATGTGTAGCTGTATACAAATGTATAGAGTATATTTTCGTGTACGCAAATATTCTTAATCTTTTATTTTATTAAATTCAAGAAGGAGGATGTTCGCAATGAACATCCTTTTTTTAACATAGGGGGAAGAAAAATGAAAAAAGATTTATTACAAATTGAATTAGAAACCCAATTTAAATGGTTTCACGCTCATCCAGAATTATCTTATCAAGAATATGAAACAACTTTACGAATAAAAAAACTGCTGAAAGAGCATGATATTGAAATTTTAGATCTGCCATTAAATACAGGTTTGGTAGCAATAATTAGGGGAAAATATCCTGGACCAGTAATTGCGCTAAGAAGTGATATTGATGCTTTACCAGTTGATGAAGAAACTGATTTACAGTGGCGTTCTAAATCTGAGGGGAAAATGCATGCCTGTGGTCATGATTTTCATCTTACGACTATTTATGGAACTGCATTATTATTAAAGAAACAGCAAGAAAATATTCACGGAACAGTAAAATTAATTTTTCAACCAGCAGAAGAATCTTCACTAGGAGCTTTGAAAATTATTGAATCAAAAGCACTTGATGATGTAGAAGCAATTTTTGGGATTCATAGTTCATCGGTGTTTCCAGTTGGAACATTGGGTATAAAAACAGGAAGTATTACTGCTGCAGTAGATCGGTTTGAAATTAAATTAAAAGGATTTGGTACTCATGCAGCACATCCACAGCAAGGAAAAGATCCAATTGTAGCTTTAGGAGCTTTGATAAATGCTATACAAACGATAGTTAGTCGTAATACTGATCCGTTATCAAGTGGTGTTGTTAGTATTACTCATGTTGAAGCAGGGAAGACATGGAATGTAATCCCTGAAACAGCATTTTTAGAAGGGACAATTAGAACATTAGAATTAAATGACCGAAAACTTTATGAAGAACGTTTAAGAGAAATAGTAGAGTATATAGGCAAAGCATATCAAATTGATACAGAAGTTAAATGGATAGCAGGACCAGGGGCTGTAATCAATGATAAAGAGTGGAGTGATTTTGCAAAAAATGTAGCTAAGGAAGATGACATTAATGTAGCTTCAAGTGCAGTTTCTCTTGGTGGTGAGGATTTTGCTTTTTACCTGGAGAAAATCAAAGGAACATTTATTCAAATTGGAACAGGTAAGACATATCCTAATCACCATCCAAAATTTCAAGTTGATCCTAAAGCTTTATCATTTGCAGCTAAATATATGAGTCGATTAGCTGTTAAAGCCTTACTAAAAATAGAAGCAGAGGAGGAATATTGATGATTGAAATAGAACATGTTTCTAAAACTTTTCATACTCGTTTTGAAGAGGTTCATGCGTTACAGGATGTTTCTATCAAAGTAGAAAAAGGGGATATATTTGGTGTAATTGGTTATTCTGGAGCTGGGAAGTCAACATTAATTAGAATGGTAAATCTATTAGAAAAACCTGATCAAGGAAATGTTTTTATTGAAGGTAAAAATATCACGAATTATTCATCAAAAAAATTAAATAGATTAAGAAAAGAAATCGGGATGGTTTTTCAACAATTTAACCTATTAGATAGTCAAACAGTTTTTCAAAATATTGCTATTCCTTTGATTTTAGCAAAATATAATAAACAAGATATAAAGAAAAGAGTATACGAACTATTAGATTTCGTAGGTCTAAAGGATAAAAGTGATGTTTATGTTTCACAATTATCTGGAGGTCAAAAACAGAGAATCGGAATAGCACGAGCTTTAGCTACTAATCCTAAAATTTTGTTATGTGATGAGGCAACTAGTGCATTAGATCCAGAAACGACAGAATCAATCTTGTTATTGTTAAAAAAAATAAATATTGAATTAAATATTACTATTTTATTGATTACCCATGAAATGAATGTTATTAAGAAAATTTGTAATAAAGTAGCTGTAATGGAAAATGGAAAAATCTGTGAACAGGGGGATACAATAAAACTTTTTAGCAATCCGCAACAGGAAATAACTAAAAAGTTTGTTAAAACTGTAATCAACAGTTCGATACCAGAAACAATTCTAAGAAACTTAGATTATGCTGATCCAATTGTCAAATTAACTTTTTTTGGAAAAAATTCACAGGATTCTGTAGTTTCACAAATTAATAAACAGTTTAATGTTACAACGACTATTTTGTTTGCATCAGTTAATGAAATTCAAAATACGGTTTTAGGAATCTTGATTTTACAATTACAAGGAGATAAAAACGAAATTGATAAAGCAGAAAAATATGTAATTAAAAGGGGAATTGCGATTGAAAGGGTGGTGACTACAAATGAGCGATAATCTATTAAATGTTGGATCAGATAAACTAATAGATTGTGCAGTTCAGACGATCTATATGTTGGGCTGGGCTTTGTTTTTTGGAACAATAATTGGAATACCATTAGCCTTAGTTTTAGTTTTAACACGTAAAGATGGACTAAGGAGTAATCGGATAATCTATGGGATCGTCAATGGTATTGTAAATTTAGTTCGTTCAGTACCATTTGTTATTTTATTAGTATTTATTACTCCTTTAACCAAATCGTTAGTAGGAACAAGAATAGGAACTAAAGCTGCTATCGTTCCATTAGTTTTCTATATTGCACCATATTTAGCACGATTAATCGAAAGTTCGATACTTGAAGTTAAGCCAGGAATTTTAGAAGCAGCTACAGCATTAGGAGCAAATACTTTCGAAATAATTTGGTACTTTTTGTTACCAGAGGCTAAGGCTTCACTTGTTCTTGCGATAACTACCGGTACTATTGGATTACTTGGGGCTACAGCAATGGCTGGTACTATTGGTGGTGGAGGTATAGGTGATTTAGCACTAACCTATGGTTATCAACGTTTTAATAATGAATTAATGGTTGTGACAGTAATCATATTGATTATATTTGTGCAATTGATTCAAACATTAGGAAATTATATATCAAAAAAATTAAGAACACATAAATAAATTTAGGGGGAAGAAAAATGTTAAAGAAAATAATTTCAGTTTTTACAGTATTAGTTTTAGGATTTGTTTTTACTGCTTGTGGTTCAAATCAAACAAGTAACGATGAAAACAAAACAACGATTCGCTATGGTAAAGCAGCCGGACCGTATACAGTTTTATTCGAAGATGCGATAATTCCAATTTTAGAAAAACAAGGATATAAGTTTGAAGTAGTCGAGTTTTCAGACTTATTACAAAATGATATTGCATTAAATGAAGGTGAAATCGATGTTAATGTTGAACAGCATACAGCATATATGAATAATTTTAATGAGTCACAAAATGGAGAATTAGTTGCTTTGGGCGCTATTCCAACTGTTCCAGCGGGAATTTTTTCCCAAACACATAAAGATTTAAATGAAATCGAAAAAGGAGCTAAAATAGCGGTGCCAAATGATGCAGCCAATACAGCTCGTGCTTATGCTTTACTACAAAAAGCAGGATGGATAGAATTGGATCCAAGTAAAGATATTTCTACAGTAACGCAAAATGATATAACAAAAAATTTATATGATATAAAATTTACTGAAATGGATTCTACAATGATTCCACAATCATTAGATGAATTTGCTTATGCTGTAATCACTGGATCAATCGTCTATAATGCTAAAATCGATCCATCAACTGCATTGTTACAAGAAGATATCTTAGATCACTTGTTACTTCAAGTTGTAGTAAGAAAAGATAATAAAGATAGTAAATGGGCAAAAGATATTGTAAAAGCATATCAATCTGATGAATTTAAAGAGTATTTAGATAAAAATAATGATGGTTTATGGTATGTTCCAGAATATAATTAATGTTGGAGGCACGATATATGTATAAAATAGAAACAAAGTGTATTCATGGAAAGGAATCTGATTGTTTAACTAAATCATATGGAGCTGTTGCTGTTCCTATTTATCAAACCGCAATGTTTTCTCATCCAGGAATTGGTCAAAATCAAGGATATGATTATTCAAGAGAAAGTAATCCTACTAGAAGTTATTTAGAAGAGATTATAAAAACACTAGAAGGCGCTGTAGATACAGTTGCCTGTTCTAGTGGGATGTCAGCAATTTCTATCTGTTTATCATTGTTTGATCCTGGTGATCATATTATTTGTGGTGATGATTTATATGGTGGATCAGTAAGAATGTTTAATTTTTATAATCATTTTGGTTTAGAATTTTCATATGTAAATACAGCAGATACTAATGCAATTGAAAAAACAATTAAGCCGCAAACTCGTGCTATATATATTGAAACTCCAAGTAATCCTTTAATGAAAATTAGTGATTTAAGAAAAATCGGACAAATAGCTAAACAAAATAATTTACTTTTAATTGTTGATAATACATTTTTATCACCTTATTTACAAACACCATTAGAGCTGGGAGCAGATATAGTAATTCATAGTGGTACAAAATTTTTAAGTGGTCATAATGATGTTATTGCTGGGGTGATTTCTACTTCTAGTGATAAACTTGCAAAAAAAATAAGAGAAATATACAAAACTAAAGGATGTTGTTTATCACCATTTGATAGTTATTTATTAATTAGAGGTATAAAAACACTGGCAATTCGTCAAGATTGCCAACAAGAAAATGCTGTTAAAATTGCTGACTGGTTATCTCGCCAAAAAAAGATTACACAAGTTTATTACCCAGGACTAAAAACACATCCAGGATATGAGATAAATAAATCACAGGCTAGAGGAGCAGGAAGTATGATTTCATTTAGAGTTGATTCATCAAGCACTGCCCGTAGAATTTTAGAAAATGTAAAAGTTATTACCTATGCTGAAAGCTTAGGAGGAGTAGAAACTTTGATAACTTATCCGATGATTCAAACACATAGCGATGTTCCTGAAGAAATAAGGCAAGAGTTGGGAATAACAGATGACTTTTTAAGATTATCAGTAGGAATTGAAAATATTGATGATTTACTTGCAGATTTATCTCAAGCAATAGGGAAATAGTGATGGTTTATAATTTTGATCAAGTAATTGAAAGAAAAAATACATTATCTTTAAAATATGATTTTTCAAAAGAACGTGGAAAACCAGAAGACATTTTACCTCTTTGGGTGGCTGACATGGATTTTATGACGACAAATGAAGTAATTAGTGAGTTAAAAAAATATGTAGAATTAGGTGTTTATGGTTATAGTGAAAGTAAAGAAGATTATTTTAAAGTTATTCAAAATTGGTATCAAAGATATTTTCAATGGTATTTAAAACCTTCCTGGCTAATCAAAACTCCAGGAGTCGTATTTGCGATTTCAGCAGCTATTAGAGCTTATACTAAAGAAAATGATAGCATCATTATTCAAACACCAGTATATTATCCTTTTTATGAAGTTATATTAGATAATAAACGTAATTTAGTAACCAATCCATTATTATTGAAGAATGATCATTATGAAATTGATTTTATAGATTTTGAAAGAAAGATTATTGAAAATAATGTAAAATTGTTTATTTTGTGCAGTCCTCATAATCCAGTTGGAAGAGTATGGCGTAAAGATGAATTGATTAATTTAGGTAATATATGTTTAAAGCATAATGTAAAAGTAATAAGTGACGAGATTCATTGTGATTTTACTTATCCAGGGCATAAACACTATGTATTTGCTTCATTAGATCCACAATTTTTAATGAACACAGTAACATGTACTTCTCCAAGCAAAACATTTAATCTTGCTGGATTGCAAGTTTCTAATATATTTATTCCAAATTTAAAAATGAAAAAAGATTTTGAAAAAGCTGTTGTACAAACAGGATATAGTCAATTAAATTTATTTGGTATAGTTGCCTGTAAAGCTGCATATGAATTTGGAGATATTTGGCTTGAGGAATTAAAAGTGTATTTAATTCGAAATCTTAAATATATTAGGAACTTTTTGAAAAATGAGTTACCATTAGTAAGTTTAATTGAACCTGAAGGAACTTATTTAGTTTGGCTTGATTTTCGTAAATTAAATTTATCAGAAGAAGAATTAGAAAAATTAATTGTTGAAAAAGCTGGATTATGGTTAGATAGTGGTAAAATGTTTGGTATTGAAGGAGTTGGTTTTCAGCGGATAAATATAGCATGTCCGCTATCAATTTTAGAAAAAGCATTGTTTAATTTAAAAAAGGCGTTGTCAAAATAACAAGTTGAATATAAAAAAAGAAAATAGAATAATGAAAGAAGTAGTTATCATTTAAATTTTAAATAATTTTGTAGTAATGATAAAACAAAAACTAATAGAATCATTATATATCTTAATTCTAGTTTCATTTTACAATACAGGGCATGCAAAATAACAAAACTCAAAATAAAAATTTATTGCCTTAAATCAATTAATGTGTTATTATGAATGAGCATGTAAAATATTTTATTTACTGCCTGCTTATTTTATAAAATAAGCCAATAGACCATAGGAGGTATAAAAATGAACAAGTATGAAATTATGTTTATTGTAAAACCCGATGTTGAAGAAGACGCAAGAAACAAATTAATCGAAAGCTTTAAAGGAATCTTAACAGCTAACGGTGGAACTGTTGATAACGTTGACGAATGGGGATTACGTGATTTAGCTTATGAAATCCAAGATTTTAAAAAAGGATATTATGTAGTTGTTGATACAACATGTACAGCTGCGGATATTGCTGAATTTGAACGTTTATCAAATATTAATTCATCTATGTTACGTCATTTAACTCTTCGTAAATAATAGGAGGTTACTAAATGATAAATAGAGTAGTCTTAGTTGGTCGGATGACTAGAGATCCAGAACTTAGGAGAACTGGTCAGGGTGATGCAGTTACGTCATTTACATTAGCAGTAAATCGTAACTATACATCAAGAGACGGTCAGCAACAAGCTGATTTTATTAATTGTGTTGTTTGGCGTAAGCCAGCTGAGAATGTAGAAAGATATTGTTCTAAAGGTAGTTTAGTTGGTGTTGAAGGAAGAATCCAAACGCGGAGCTATGATAATGCTCAAGGACAAAGAGTATATGTTGTAGAAGTTGTATGTGATAGTGTTCAATTTTTAGAGACAAAAGCAGCACGAGAAAGAGTACAATCTCAAGTTCAAATGCAACAGCCGCAAAGTAATGATAATTTTTATGATATGAAAACGGTTGAATTGGAGAAAGAATTTGATAACTCACTAAACACATATGATATTATGGAAGATGATATTCAGTTTTGATGAAAGGAGTTAAAAATATGGCATTTAGAAAACAAAGAATGGGTAGAAAAAAAGTTTGTTATTTTACAAAAAATAATATTACTTATATTGATTATAAAGATGTTGAATTATTAAAAAGATTTGTTTCAGCTAATGGAAAGATTATTCCAAGACGTGTAACAGGAACTAGCGCTAAATATCAAAGAATGTTAGCAACTGCTATTAAACGCGCCCGTCAAATGGCTTTATTACCATACGTTGGTGATTAATTGATACTAAAAATCCTTGATAAAATCAAGGATTTTTCTTTTCTTGAGGTGTCGTTGACATCATTTTGACATCACTTGTTAAATTATCTAATTTTTGAATTAATTCATTTTTCTTTGTTGGATATAAATGACTATAAATTTTCATAACTGTTCTACATTATCACCAAGCCTATCTGCAACAAGTAAAGGATTATATCCCATATTGATTAATAATGAGGCATGACAGTGTCTAAAGCTATGAACTGTAATTTCAGGAAGATTTGCTTTCTTTTGAGCTTTTTTTAATCTATCTCTTAGTTTTACATAATGGTGCATAAAAATATAGGTATCATCAGATACATCGTATAATGTATCTATATAATCTTTAAGAATTTGAATAAGAAATTTAGATATTTCAATTTTTCTTATACTTTTTGGTGTTTTAGGTGATGTAATGACATCTTTTGCTTGAAGTCTTTGATATGACTTATCAATATTGATAATACCTTTATCAAGGTCTATATCCTTTCTAGTTAAGGCAAAAAGCTCACCTTTTCTCATACCTGTATAATAAAGTGTTGTAAAAATAGCAACATCTGCTTGATCATCAAAACATTGTATGAGTTTATTAAATTCTTCTAAAGTGTAAACCTGCATTTCTTTGCTTTTATGACTACCAATACATCTGCTGTTTTTGGAAAAAAGGAAGGTAGGACTGCAATCCAATGATCCTTTCTTTTTGTATGCCGATCTCCTTAAACATAATAATAAAACAGTTGAGATAATTTGCATATTAATTTATCAAATTATTTCAGCTGTTTTTTTTATATTTATTAATTTAATTTGATTTGTTCCTGTCTTTTTTTGTTTATATAATGTGCTAATCAACAGCTTATGTTAAAGGGAATAATTTTTCTACTATAGATAATGTAAAACGTCAGATTATCAATCTTTATGAGGAAGATTTTAAAAAAATAGATTCCTCTGGTAAAATATCTGCATTATATCATTCAATTCCTGCACAGTTGGCAAGGGATCAAAAAAAATATCGTATTTCATCTGCACTAGGGAAGAGAGTTACCGTTAGAGAAGAAGAATTATTATTTGATTTAATTGATTCAAAAACTGTATTACCCTGCTATAATTCTACAGATCCTAGAGTAAGTCTATCATTAACTAAAGATATGGACAGTTATAAACTTTATTTGTCTGATACAGGATTATTTGTAACACTTATGTTTATAGATAGACCTATTGTAGAAAATGAAATATATGCTAAACTTCTTTCTGATAAATTGCCAGCGAATCTAGGATATTTATATGAAAACTTAATGGCACAATTATTAGTATCAATGGATAGAGAATTATATTATCATACATGGGAAAAAGAGGGAAGTACCCATTATTATGAGGTGGATTTCTTAATTTCAGAAGGAACTAAGATTTCTGCTATAGAAGTCAAATCATCAGGAATGGGAAAATATGAATCAATTCAAGAATTTGCAAAAAAATATTCAAAACATATCAATAAGTGTTATGTTTTTTCGCAAAAAGATTATCAGCAAGAAAAAAATATACAGTTTATGCCTATATACTTAGCACCATTTATATAAAAAATTATATTAAATTAAAAAGAGTTGCAAATAGAAAATTTCACAGGTAAATTATCACAATTTATTAAACATTATAATGAGAATTGACTGATAGTATACAAAATATCTATCTTTAAAAAAATAGTTTAAGTGATCCTGTTATGGTACTAAAAAATTTATTAAATAAAAATAATAGCTATAAATTCACAAAAAAATGTAATACATAGACTAAAAATCAATGAAAATAATGCTTATAAAATAAAGGTTATTATACGTTGGTTATTAATTAAAATCAGGCTAAATAAAGGGAGTAGAAAGATTCATAAATATTAGAAAAATTTAGTTTTAAATGGTAAGTAGCATATAATTGCTGCTTTTTATTATTTTGTATTTAATGAAAACAGTTAGTAAATTTTAATTACATCATATAATCATTAATTTGAAATGTCTGATAAAAAGATAAATCAGCATATACATCTTGTTATCATGAATTTAATTAATTATTTGAATACAAATAGAATACAGATGGTTAGATACTAATATTTAAAAATCAATCATAATAGTAAAATTTCAGTAGTTAAATTTAAAATTATTAAATATGATAGATGAAATGGTAGAATAATTAATTAAACAAACTTGTATAGCTGTATTATATATATTATAAAAATGAGTAGAAATTCAATCTGCATTGTAAAATCGGTTTAATGAAACATATTAAAAACGACATACTCAATTCTTTTAGTGTTATAATATAAATGAAATAATGGAGGTTGGATAAATGAACGATAAAGAATTAATTAAAAAAATTGGAAAAGAAGTTACAGATAGTTTAGTTAGTCTTTATGGAAAAAAGATAAAAAGCATCATTCTTTATGGCTCTTATGCTAGAGATGATAATGACGAACAATCAGATATGGATATTATGGTTCTATTTGATTGTCCTTATGAAGAAACTCTTAATTTTAGTGATGATATAAGTGAAATAGCTAGTGAAATTGGGCTAGAAAATGATATATTTGTGTCTATTCTTTTTAGAGATATAAATTCATTTAAATATCGATGTAATGTACTTCCTTTTTATCAAAATATAGTTAGAGAGGGTCAAACACTTTATAGGGCAAATTAGAATAGATTTATCTAGGTACTGTTTAGAAAAAATTATTCTAACGTATTAAATTAGTAAAAAGCTCAGCTAATTGTCTTATTATTTGATATTCTGTGTTGTATTAGATGGTGTAAATTTCAAAAAAAGATTTTGCTGTAAGCTCATATTTTAGAAAAATTATAATAAAAACTTACCTACTTTTTTCTATTGAATCTATAGCAAGAGCAATTTCATTTAATATGGCTATTAATAATGTTTTTTCATAGGGCAAGAGATTTTCATCTTGTTCTATTTCAATACCTATTACAGCATAAACGATATTATTTTTTCTAATAGCTAAATATAATGCTTGAGCATCTGATAATGTACCAGTTGATGCGCCGGCATTTTTATTGTTTGAAAATACCCATTTAGCAACAGCTGTTTCTTTGGAAGATAGCAATCTTTTTTTCAAGTTTTCTGTTATATGTTGAGGGTAAATAATAGGTTTTTGCAATTCTTGATTTTTTACTGGATAAAATATAATTGTACGATTAAGCATCTTGTTTAATTGATAATATGTTTCTCTCATAATTTCTTCATAGCTATTTGCTAATTGAAGTTTTTTGCTTGTTTGTAAAAGAATTTCTAAACTATGAGAACGAAGAGATGCTAGGATATTTTCTTTTTTTAACCGGCTCCCCATTGTACTAATAGATAATGATACAACGATCATAACTAAAAAAATAATAAGATATTCTTTAGAAAATATAATAAGAGAAAAGCGTGGTTCAATAAATAAAACATCTATGAGAATAATACTAATAAATGTTCCTATTAAATTATAAATAGGATAGTAAGTTATCATTCCAATAAAACAGGAAGCTAATATATAAAATAAAATAATATTCGTTATATTTAAGTTAAGATGATAAATGATAAAAGCTAATACAGTTGTTATAGTAAGTGTAGTAATAGTAATAAATGTTTCACGCAAAGAAAATTTAAAAAAGTTATTTAAATCAAGATGTTTTTTTTGAGCAGCTGATTGAACATCGGGAATAATAAAAATTTCAAGATCGGGTGCTAATTTTGTTAATTGATCTACAATTGTAATATTTTTAAATATTGATGGCTTTTGATAAGAACGACCTAATACTAACTTAGATACATTACTTGTTTTAGCATATTGACTAATTTGATAAGCAATATCATCCCCATAAGTAGATATAATATCTGCTTTTAAATGATGTGCAAGTAATAAATTTGATTGTAATTGCTGTGATGACTTTTTTGACATATTATTACTTTTTGATGTTTCAACATATAGTGCTGTAAGATCTGCATGAAATGCTTTAGCCATTCTTGCTGCTGTTCGAATGACTTTTTGATTAGTAGGAGAAGTTCCTAAACACACCATAATATGTTCTTTTGAAAAGGGTTTATTTTGATTAGAGTTAATAAGATTGATTCGATCTGCGCATCGTCTTAAAGCAATCTCTCTTAAAGCTATTAAATTGTTTTTTATAAAAAAGTTTTCTAGAGCCTTTTTTGCTTGGTTATGACTATAAATTTTTCCCTTTTTTAGACGTTCGATCAAGTCTTCAACCTCAATATCAATAAGTTTTATATCATCTGCATCATCAAAAATATAATCTGGGATTCGTTCATTAACTTTGATATGTGTGATACTTTCTACAATATCATGAAGACTTTCTAAATGTTGAACATTAACTGTAGTATAAACATCGATTCCTGATTTTAAAAGTTCTTCAATATCACTATATCTTTTTTTATGCCTTGAACCATTTATATTAGTATGGGCAAGTTCATCAACAAGAATAAGTTCTGGTCTTCTTTTTAAGGCTGCATCTAAATCAAATTCATAAAATAAATGATTTTTATACATGATAGGCCTTTTATCTAGTTGTTCTAAACCATAAATGAGATCAGTAGTTTCTTTTCTATCATGAGGTTCAATATATCCGATTACAACATCAATACCTTGTACTGACTTTTGTTGTGCTTCTTCTAACATGGCATATGTTTTTCCAACACCAGCACAATATCCAAAGAATATTTTTAATTTTCCATATTGTTGATTCAACTTTGACCCTCCCTATATATATTTATATTATTTATTTTACATAAATTATGGTATTCGAAAAGTTTTTTACCATAATTTTAATGTTATTTTAATTTTGATATCATTTCTTTTAATACAGTTTTTATTTTGCCTATGATAGTATCAAGATATCCTATAGAAGTCTAAGAAGAAGGATAAATTGTAAAGTAATTATTTACATACATTATTTTCTCTTTTTACTTAGAAAAATAGCAAATATGGATAGCTAATAGATTGAAATGGAGGGAAATATGAAAGATATTGGAATGATATTTATTATTGTTTTTTTATTTTATATGATGAAGCTTTTCGCTGATTGGATTGATAATTTTATTAGTAAAAAGTAGAGGAGGATTAAAAATGTTATTATTAGTAATTTTAATTATATTATTATTTTGTTACTTGATTTATGCATTGATCAATCCTGAAAAATTTTAGGATGGAGGAATTTTTATGTTACAGGTGATATGCACATTACTCATTTTTTTAGTCATTATGTTTCCAATAGGGAGATATCTATACCATATAACAACACATAAAAAAACATTTGCTGATCCTGTCTTTGATTTAGTAGACAACACTTTATATAAAATATTGAAAATCGATATATCACAGATGGAATGGAAAAAATATGCTTTGACCCTATTATTAGTCAATACTTGTTTAGTATTTGTAGGATATTTAATTTTAAGAATACAGTCTATAGGAATCTTCAATCCAAATGGAATTAGTTCAATGGAAGAATCTTTATCTTTCAACACAATTATTTCATTTATGACAAATACTAATCTTCAACATTATTCAGGTGAATCTAGTTTATCTTATTTATCGCAGATGTTTGTTATTATTATGATGATGTTCACTTCTGCTGCATCAGGATATGCTGCTTGTGTAGCGATGGTTAGAGGGATTTTAGGTAAATCAATGGGAAATTTTTATGTTGATTTTATTCGTATCATTACACGATTTTTATTACCATTATCTTTAATAGTTGGATTATTTTTAGTATCACAAGGGGTACCACAAAATTTAGATTCGAATATTACTTTGACAACGATTGAAGGGAAACTTCAAGATATTGCTTCTGGACCAATCGTAGCACTAGAATCAATAAAACATTTAGGAACAAACGGCGGGGGCTTTTTAGGTGCTAATTCTTCAACACCATTAGAAAATCCAAATATTCTCACTAATATCGTAGAACTATATTCTATGATGTTATTACCAGGTTCTTGTGTTTTTGTATTTGGACATATGGTTTATGATAAGTTTCAAGAAAAAAATTTAACGAAATTAGTTACAATTAAAAAGAATAAATTACAAAATTTATGTCATAAGATGAGCTTTGGTAAAGAAGGACGTACAATTTTTGTTAGTATGTCAATATTATTCGTAATTGGACTAAGTTTATGCTTTTATAGTGAAAGCCAGGGAAATGCAGCTGTAGAAAATCAGGGTATTATTCAAACACTAGGAAATATGGAAGGTAAAGAGGTACGTTTTGGCATTGCTCAATCTTCATTGTTTACAACTGTGACTACTTCATTTACAACAGGGACAGTTAATAATATGCACGATACGTTAACCCCTTTAGGAGGGTTAGTGCCACTATTGCATATGATGTTGAATGTTGTTTTTGGTGGGGCTGGTGTTGGTTTAATGAATATGCTTATCTATGTTATTCTTGCTGTTTTCATATGTGGATTAATGATTGGTAGAACACCAGAGTATCTAGGAAAGAAAATAGAAGGTAAAGAGATGAAAATGGTAGCCTTATGCATTATTATTCATCCATTGCTTATTTTAGGATTTAGTGCTATGGCTATCTCGATACAATCAGGATTAGAGGGTATTATCAATCCTGGCTATCATGGTTTAACTCAGGTTTTATATGAGTTTTCCTCAGCAGCAGCAAACAATGGATCTGGATTTGAGGGATTAGCTGATAATTCATTTTTTTGGAATATAACTACTGGACTTGCTATGTTTTTTGGAAGATATTTATCGATCATTATTCAGCTTGGTATTGCTGGAAGCTTAATGAATAAGATGGATATTAATGAAACAGTAGGAACATTAAAAACTAATACAGTTTCATTTGCAATTATTTTAGTTTTTATTGTTTACATTTTTGCAGCATTAACATTTTTACCATCATTGGCTTTAGGACCACTATCAGAGTTTTTAACTTTATAAAGTGAAAGGAGATAATGATATGAGTTATCGGACTAAATCAAAGTTTATAACACACGAAATACTTTGGTCATCAATTAAAGGAGCTTTTGTAAAACTTAATCCCATGTATATGATAAAAAATCCAGTTATGTTTGTTGTGGAAGTAGGTTTTGTTGTGTGTGTCATTCTGACGTTTTTTCCACATATTTTTAATGATGAAGGAAGTAATTTAAGTTTATATAATGGAATTGTTGCATTTGTATTATTTATTACGTTACTGTTTGCTAATTTCGCAGAATCGGTTGCTGAAGGACGTGGAAAAGCACAAGCAGAAACATTAAAAAAGACAAAAAAAGATACTAAGGCAAGAATTATTTTAGAAGATGATACAGAAAAAATAATTTCTTCTAATGATTTAAATAAAGGAGATATTATTTTGGTTAAAGCAGGGGAACTGATTCCTAGTGATGGAGAAATTGTCGAAGGGATTGCGAGTATTGATGAATCAGCTATTACTGGTGAATCGGCACCAGTAACAAAAGAAAGTGGTGGTGATTTTGCTTCTGTTACAGGTGGAACAACAGTGGTTTCTGATTGGCTTAAAATTGAAATTACAGCTGAACCTGGTCATTCGTTTCTTGATAAAATGATTTCTTTAGTTGAAGGTGCTTCTAGGCAAAAAACACCCAATGAAATAGCTTTAAATACATTACTTGTTTCTTTGACTATTATTTTTTTGATTGTTATTGTTACCTTATATCCAATGGCATCTTATTTAAATGTAAAAATTTCAATTTCGACCCTTATTGCTTTAACTGTTTGTTTGATTCCTACAACGATCGGAGCATTATTAAGTGCTATTGGAATTGCGGGAATGGATCGTGTTACTCGCTTTAATGTTATTGCTATGTCAGGAAAAGCGGTTGAGGCTTGTGGTGATGTGGATACAATGATTTTAGATAAAACTGGAACAATAACTTATGGAAATAGATTAGCAAGTGATTTTATACCTGTTGATAATGTTGATAAAAAGGAACTCATTGATGTTGCCTGCATTGCTTCATTAGATGATGAAACTCCAGAAGGGAAATCAACAGTCAAATTAGCAAGAAATTTAGGATCAAAAATAAAAAATGAAGATTATCAAGATGGTCAACTTATTGAATTTACTGCTGCGAGTAAAATGAGTGGGATAGATACTAGTGATGGGCATAAAATTCGTAAAGGAGCTGGAGATGCCATTATTAAATATGTTAAAGAAAATAATGGATCTGTACCTAAAGACCTGTCTCAAAAAGTGGATCAAATATCTCAGTTAGGTGGTACACCGTTAGTTGTTTGTATAGATTATAAAATTTTAGGTGTTATTTATTTAAAAGATACCGTTAAACCAGGATTAGTTGAGCGTTTTGAACGTTTAAGAAAAATTGGGATAAAAACAATTATGTGTACAGGTGATAATCCTTTAACAGCTGCGACTATTGCAGCGGAAGCAGGAGTAGATGGTTATATTGCTGAATGTAAACCGGAGGATAAAATTGAAGCTATAAAAAAAGAACAAAATGAAGGCAAACTTGTTGCGATGACAGGTGATGGAACCAATGATGCACCAGCTCTTGCACAGGCAGATGTTGGAATTGCTATGAATAGTGGAACTTCAGCTGCTAAAGAAGCAGCAAATATGGTTGATCTTGATTCAGATCCAACTAAAATATTAGAAGTTGTTGAAATTGGTAAACAATTATTAATTACAAGAGGTTCATTAACAACTTTTTCTATTGCTAATGATATTGCAAAATATTTTGCAATTATACCTGCTATATTTACTGTAGCAATTCCTCAAATGAATGTATTGAATATTATGAGGCTTTCTTCTCCATCAAGCGCAGTTCTTTCAGCTCTTATCTTTAATGCTGTAATTATTCCATGCCTTATTCCTTTAGCTATGAAAGGTGTTAAATATAAACCAATGAGTGCATCACGGATGTTAGGAAGAAATATGCTTATTTATGGATTGGGTGGGGTAATTTGTCCTTTTTTAGGAATAAAAACTATAGATGTTATTATTTCACCATTATTATCACTGTTAGGATTGTAGGAGGAAGATCATGAAAAAATTTTTAAAACATTTTAAAACAGCACTGGTTGTTTCTATTGCAATGTTTATCATTTGCGGTTTTATTTATCCAATGGTTTTAACAGGAATATCACAAGTTATTTTTTCTGATCAAGCTAATGGAAGTTTAATAGAAAATGAATCTGGTAAAGTAGTTGGCTCATCTCTTGTAGGACAAGATTTTACAGATGAAAGATTGTTTCATTGTCGCCCATCAGCATATAATTACAATACTTATACTGAAGAAGATAAAGAAAATGGTGATTATAATGGTGTGTCTTCAGGAAGTGATAACTATTCATCAAGCAACCCCGAATTGGAAAAACGTATAAGTGAAGATATTGATGAGTTTTTAAAAGAAAATCCAACGGTTAAAAAAGAAGATATCCCTTCAGATATAGTTACAGCTTCAGGATCAGGATTAGATCCACATATTTCTGTAGAGGCTGCAACAGTACAAATTGATCGAATTGCAACAAATACAGGATTATCTAAAGAAAAATTAAAGAAATTAATTGAAGAAAATACAGAAGATAAGTTTTTAAAAATCTTTGGAGAAAAAAAGGTTAATGTTTTAAAACTTAACTTATCTTTATGGGAAGAAATTTCATAGATTGAAAAATAAAGGTCAATTTTATTTTAATTAAATTGACCTTTCAAAATAATATAAATAACTTGCAAAGTTTATAGATTTATTTAATAATATTTAAAAAATTTTAATAAATAATATTTGATATAGAGGTGAATGACAAATGAGCCAAGAAATTAAGATACTTATTGTAGAAGATGATGGACCAATCCGTAATCTTATTTCAACAGCATTACAAACAAATCAATATAAATATGATCTTTCTGTAAATGGTACGACCGCATTATTAGCATTATCGACCCATCATTATGATATTGTATTACTTGATTTAGGATTACCAGATAAAGATGGAGTTGAAATAATTAAGCAATTCCGTACGTTTTCAATAACACCTATAATTGTAATAAGTGCAAGATCCAGCGCTGAAGATAAAATACAGGTTTTAGATGCTGGTGCGGATGATTATCTTACAAAACCATTTAGTGTTGAAGAGTTATTGGCAAGAGTACGTTCAACATTAAGACGTTCACAATATTTAGAAATGCAAAAAGGAATACAAGACGATATTGTTTTTGTCAATGGTGATCTTAAAATTGATTATCCTTCAAGAACGGTTTATTTTCAAAATAAAGAAATTCATTTAATGCCTATTGAATATGAATTATTATGTTTACTTTCTCGAAATGTTGGTAAAGTTTTAACTCATCAATATATACTAGATAAAGTTTGGACTAATACCATAGAATCAGATTTGTCATCACTAAGGGTATATATGACAACATTGAGAAAAAAGATTGAGAAGAAAAGTGATAAAAAATATATACAAACGTATATTGGTGTTGGTTATAAAATGATAAAAATGAATGATGATAAAGGAAATGAGAAATGACAAAAGAAAAATTGGGATCATTAACGATATTTTTAGGATGTAATGATACTGTTATGGAAAGTATGATGTTTCAAGGTAAACTTTTAAAAGATAAGGGGTATCGTGTATATATTGGATGTCTTGAAAAATTAAAACAGTCAAGCTATAGTGAGTTTCAATCACATATTGATTCGACCATTCATTTCGAACATATTTATCAAAATAATCCCCAAATTGTCTTGATAGATAATTTTTATTTAGAAGTTGATCAACAAATAAAAATCTATGGAGATATAAGAACTTTATTAGAAAAAGGATATGATGTCTATACTTGCATTAATGCAGAAATATTTCAAATACAAAATATTCAAAATAAAATATTTGAAAATTTACTTATTAGCGCAGATCATGTTATTTTTTTAGATGAAGATAAAGAAAATGAACGATTATATAAGCTTGCTAAAAGTAAGTATTTAGAATGGGTAAAGCAAAAAGATTTATTGGTATATCGAGATGAGAGGCCTTTTCAAGAACATATATTAGTATGTATATCTCCGTCTCCATCATGTCGAAAAGTCATATTTAAAGCATTAGATTTAGCTCTATGTTCTCATTCTCGGATAACTGCATTGTATGTCTCAACTTTAAATAGGAATGAGATGAATGAAGATGATCAAAAACAATTACAAAATAATATTGATTTAGCAGAAAATCTTGGCATAAAAGTAAAAATTGTTTATGCTGAAGATGAGGTTAAGCAGATCATAGAATTTGCTCAATTAACAGGTGTTTCTAAAATAGTTATTGAAAAGAGTATTAGAAGTAAAGGGAGATTATTAAAAAGTCAGTTGATCAGTAATCAATTGGCTTCTAAATTAAATAGTATTGAAATTTATATTGTTCCAGTATATGAAAGTTATCATTTTAAAATGAAAAGAGAAAATTTTCATTTTATTAAAAAAGATTTTATTTTAAGTATTATTATTTTAGCGATATGTACGATCATAGGATTTATTTTTTTTAAGTTTGGATTTAATGATTCAAATATAATTATGTTTTATATATTAGGAGTATTTCTTATAGCAATTTTAACTGCAAGTAAAATATATAGTATTATTTTTTCTTTGATCAGTGTTTTAGTTTTTAATTTTTTCTTTACATTTCCTAGATTAAGTTTATCTGTATATGAAACAGGGTATCCGATAACATTTTTAATTATGTTTATTGTTGCATTTATGACAAGTCATTTAGCAGCACGTATTCAGCGAAATGCTAAATTTTCATCTAATATTGCAGAAAGAACAAAAATATTGTTAGAAACAAATCAAATGTTACAAAAAGAAATATCAAAGGAAGGTATCATTAAGAAAAGTTGTGAGCAGTTGCATAAATTACTTAATCGGGATATTATTTTTTATTCAGTTAATAATGATGAATTAGGTGAATTATTTGTTTTACCCAATCAAAATCAGAGTCATATAGATGAATGTTTTTCATCAAATGAAATAGGTGTAGCAAAATGGGTTATTACCCATAATAAACATGGTGGAGCATCGACACGATATTTACCGTCAGGGAAATATTTATATCTAGCGGTTCAGATAAACAAAAAAGTATATGGTGTTGTTGGTATTTATTTGAATAAGGATAGGTTAGACTCGTTTGAAAATGATATGTTGTTGGCTATACTTGGAGAGATCGCATTTGCTTTAGAAATTGAAAAGGTAATATATGAAAAAAATAAAGCTGATTTAAAAGCAAAAAATGAACAATTGCGAGCAGATTTATTACGATCAATTTCTCATGACTTAAGAACACCATTAACTTCTATTTCTGGGAATGCAGACATTTTGATGGCAAATGATAATCTTTTATCGAAGGAAAATAAACAAAAATTATATGCTGATATATATGATGATTCATTATGGTTGATCAATTTAGTTGAAAATTTATTATCTATAACAAGAATAGAGGATAAAACGATTCAGCTAAAAATAGAACCGCAGGTTATAGAGGAAATCATTTTAGAAGCATTAGAACATGTTAGTCGTAAAAAATCAGAGCATCATATTCATTTACAATTAGATGATGAATTATTAATAGCTGATATAGATGCACGTCTTATTATTCAGGTGATTATTAATATTGTTGATAATGCAATTAAATATACACCGAAGGAATCAAATATTACAATTCATTCATATTATAAAAGAAGCATGGTATATGTTGAAATTTGGGATGATGGTCCTGGTATACCTGATGATGAGAAACAAAAAGTATTTGATAAATTTTATAGTAGAAATAATAATATTGTTGATGGTAAAAGAAGTATGGGGTTAGGATTAGCACTATGTAAATCTATTATAAATGCACATGGCGGATCTATCGATATTTTTGATTGTAATCCACATGGATCTTTATTTAGATTCACATTACCTGCAACTAAAATAAATTATATGTAATTTTTTATTCAAATTATGAGGTTGGGGTTCCGACCTTTTAATATTTTAAAAAATATATGTGATTTTTCAATACATTGATAATTTAACGTTTTTATTTCTTTTTGATTTAAATTATAAAATTTCTCACAAGAATCTCACACTAAATAGATAAATCTCACACCCTTTTCACAGTACTTTTATTACAATAAAAGTATAGAGGAGGGTTATCATGAAACCAAATGAAAGTGAAGAGTATTTAGAACTTGAACAACAGAGTTTAAAGATTAAAGAAGTTTTGAAATTCAATCAAGAAAAAGGATATAAAATGATTATGGAATTATTATGCTATTATCCGCATGCTCCACAACCTCAGAATTTGTTAGGAATCTATGCTGAAAAACATGGTGACATCCTTTTAGCTATGAAGCATTATCGTGCAGGCTGGGATTTATCGCCGTGGTATCGTCCATCACGTTTTAATATAGAGCGAATTGCAGAAGAGAAAAAGCAATATCCATATTTTTGTGATCAGGATGTAGAGGTTTTTCAACAACAGAAAAAGAAAAAAATTTAGGAGGAGATTAAGGATGTTAAGTTTATTTCAAAAAAGTGGAATACACAAAATAGTCATTATCGGGTGTGGTCGTTTAGGGGCGAGTCTTGCTAATTCATTATATGAGCAAGGCAGGCAGGTGATCATAATTGATAAAAATGAAGATGCTTTTAGAAAGTTGAATTCGTCTTTTGGCGGATTGACACTTGTTGGAGATGCAACTAATCTAGATGTTTTTAAGCAGCTGGAAGTAGATAAGAATACTATTTTTATTGTTGTTACAAATAACGATAATATTAATATTATGGTTTCTCAAATGGCTAGAGAACTTTATTGTCTAGATAATATTATTTGTCGTTTGTATGATCCACAAAGAGAATGTGTTTATGATGAATTTCATATCAATACGATTTGTCCAACATATTTATCAGTCCATGAAATTCAATCAATATTAAATCAAAAAGGAGTTTGATTAAAATGAAAAAAAAAGTTTTACTTGTTGGAGGATTCCATAAAGCTATTTCATTAACACAGTTACTTTTAAAAAAAGGATATGATGTTACGGTTATTAATAATCAGTATGATAATTGTCGTATTCTTGCTGAAAATGAAAATATAGAAGTTATTTATGGAGATGGGACAAAACCATTTGTTTTAGAAGAGGCTGAAACTGCAACTATGAATATTGTTGTAGCTTTAACACCAAAAGATGCTGATAATTTAGTTATATGTGAATTGGCTAAGAAAAAGTTTCATGTAAAAAAAACAGTATCTTTAGTTGCTGATCCGTTAAAAACAAAATTTTTTTATCAAATGGGAATTGATTCAGTTGTTTGTGCAATAAGTGTGGTTACGGGGATTATAGAACAACAAGCTTTTGTTGATAAAATATCAAAAGTTATAGCAGTCGAAGAAGGGAAGGTTAATCTTATTGAATTAAGAATAACCCCAAATATGTCTGTTTGTCATCAGAAGATAAAAGAGATCAACATTCCTCAAAATACAATTATAGCTTATATTTTAAGAGATGAAAATGGTATCGTTCCACATGGAAATACAATAATTTTACCAAATGATAAATTGATTATGATTTGTGAAACTATAACTCAAGATAAAGTCATAAGGGAGTTGACAGGCAATGAAACGTATTTTAAAAAGTAATAATTATTATGGACAATTTCTTATTTTAATTGGGATGCTATTATTGGTACCCTTAGTAACATTATTATTTTACCCTGAAGATATTTCTTTAAGTTATGCATTTATTATTCCTGCGATGGCAAGCATTTTACTAGGATTAGGGATTTGTTATTGGCATAATCAAAAAAAAGTATCAATGCATTGGCGATCCTCTATTCATGAGGGAAGTTTAACTGTTTTGTATGCCTGGTTTATTGGGATTATATTAGGAGCTTTACCATTTGTAATAAGTAAACAATTAACATTGATTCAAGCATTATTTGAAGCTGTAAGCGGTTGGACAACAACTGGATTATCTATTGTCGATGTGACAAAAATCAATCATCTTTTTCAATTTCATCGTTGTTTTATGCAGTTTTGCGGGGGCTTAGGATTTATTATGATGATTTTATTTTTTGTTCAAGAGAATCAATCAGCAAATTTATATGATGCAGAAGGGCATCCAGATCGCTTAGAGCCACGGTTAATTAATACGGTACATATGATTTTTTCAATTTATTTTATATCACTAATGATAGGAACAATACTCTATCGCATATTTGGTATGAATTGGTTTGATAGTTTATTTCATGCAATGTGTTCATTATCAACAGGAGGATTTTCTACACAAGTTGATAGTATTGGTGCATATCATAGTTTAGCAATTGAATGGGTGACAATTTTATTGATGATCGTAGGAACGACTAATTTTGCAGTTTTATTATTAATGGTTAAAGGGAAATGGAGAAAGGTAAAAAAAGTTAGTGAACTAAGATTATTTGCTTTTTTGATTAGCTTTTTTACAATTATTGTAACAATATCTTTAAGTTATTCTTTATATATGTCAATAGGTGAAAGTTTTAGATCTGCCATTTTTAATGTTGTTTCTGCTTTATCAACAACAGGATATTCAACAACATCATACCAACAATGGCCAGCTTTAGCAGTTCTATCATTAATTATTTTGATGTTAGTTGGAGGCGGTTATGGATCAACTGCAGGTGGAATGAAATTAACTAGAGTCTATATAGCATTAAAGATATTCAAAAAAACGTTTTTTCAAAAAATTTCTTCAAAACGTAGTGTATGTAAGATTTATCATTATCGTGCTCAAGGGAAGACAGAAATTACACCCTCATTAATACAAGATACAGTGAGCTATATTTTGATTTATTTAATATTATTTATTTTAGGAACAGGATTATTATCTTTTTTTGCTAATTGTGATTTACAAAGTGCAATGTTTGAGTTTGCTTCAGCATTGGGAACAGTAGGATTATCTATTGGAATAACCTCACCAACTGCATCAAATATCATTTTAATAATAGAGATGATTGGTATGCTTTTAGGTAGATTAGAAATTTTTGTTGTGTTTATTGGAATACATGCAGGCATTTATAAAGTAAGAGATTTATTTTTCCGTTCAAGGATTCTTCGTTGATGAGTTTTTTAGACTGTGTTAAAATAACCTCAATAGAAAGCAAAGGTGATATAATGCAGAATAGAAAGCATTTGGATAGTTTTATTAAAATGTTTTTTTTATTGATTATAGCCTGTATATTAGGAATGTTTATACAGAGATTGAATAGTTCAGATACGAATATTGTTCTTATATTTTTATTAGCTGTATTTATGACGGCTCGTGTGAGTGAAGGATATGGGTATGGTTTATTGGCATCTATCATAGCAACTTTTTTATTTAATTATTTTTTTACAGCACCGTACTATACGCTATCAGTTTATGATTCAAGATATATCATTACATTTATTGTAATGACAGTAGTTTCAATTATTACAAGTGCTTCAACAACACGTATTCAAAAGGCAACATTAGTAGCGAAGGAAAATGTTTATCATATGACAGTATTGTATCATTTAACAAGTGAACTTTCTGATGTTTTAGATTTAAAATCATTAGTAGAAACAGTTATTAACAGGCTTTCTGATTTTTTTCATTGTTCTATAGGTTTAGCATATTTTAATAATGAGAAGACTGTTGTATTTTATGGTAATCATCAACAGATATCTGAAAAGAAGGATTGGGATGTTTATCGATATCAACAACAGTTAGTTCAAGAGAATGTTTTAAAAGTGAGTGATCAGCAACATGATTATTATGCATTAAAAGGAAGCAATCAGCTTTTAGGAATTTTGATTTTTTCTCAAACTGATATTTTTTTAGATGAAAATAAGCAAAAGGTTTTACTTTCTATGATTGAAAGTATATCTTTAACTTTGAATCGTATTTATGCTGTTAATGAACAATTACGTTTAAAAGAAGTGACAGTAAAAGAAAGATATCGTGGTAATTTATTGCGAGCTATTTCACATGATCTGAGAACACCTTTATCAGGAATTATAGGAACCTCAGAAATGATTATGGGAATAAATTCAGAAAATAAGGAGACTTATAATTTAGCAAAAGGTATTTATGAAGAAGCAGATTGGTTGTCTTTGCTAGTAGAAAATATTTTAAGTTTGACAAAGGTTCAGGAAGGAAAATTAGAAATTCATAAACAACTAGAAGCTATTGAAGAAGTTATTGGAAGTGCAGTGCATCATGTGTCAAAAAATGATAAAAATTATGAAATTAATGTTCATGTTCCTGATAAGGTGTTAATGGTGCCTCTTGATGCGCAACTAATTCAACAAGTTATGATCAACTTATTAGATAATGCTATGAAAAATACGCAAAATATAAAGCAGATTGATATTTCTGCTTTTAGAAAAGATGATTTAGCATATGTAATCATAGAAGATTACGGCAAAGGATTTGAACAGAATTTAGAAAAAATATTTGAAATGTTTTATACTTATAATGGAACTAGCCATATTGATGGATATAAAGGAGTAGGTTTGGGATTAACGATCTGTAAAGCAATTGTTGAAGCTCATGGAGGAACGATTGAAGCTAAAAATTGTCAAACACATCAGGGCGCGCAATTTATGATATGTTTGCCTTTAAAGGAGATTATATGAGTCAAAAAATATTAGTTGTAGAAGATGATACACAAATTAGAAAATTTATTTGCTATTGTTTAGAAAATCAAAGATATGATTATTTAACCTCAGCCAATGGGAAAGATGCTATTCATAAAATCATAAATGAACATATTGACTTGATTTTATTAGATTTGGGATTACCAGATATGGATGGAGTAGAATTGATTCAAAAAGTCAGAACATTTTCTGAAATTCCAATTGTTGTTGTTTCTGCTAGAGATAGTGATAAAGAAAAAGCGTATGTTTTAGAATTAGGGGCAGATGATTATTTAACTAAACCTTTTTCTGCTACTGAGTTAATAGCTAGAATCAAGGTGGCTTTTCGACATTTTTATCGTTTTGATCAAAGAAGGACGCAAACATATTATAAAGTTAAAGATTTAGCGATTGATTTAGATAAGCGATTGGTTTATTTGTATGGTCAAAAGCTTCATGTAACGCCCTTAGAATATCAATTACTGTCTTTATTTTTCAAAAATATGGGGAAAGTATTAACAACACATTATATTATTGAACAAATTTACGGAACTGGCTATGGTCATGACACACAAGCATTAAGAGCGTTAATGGCTGGATTAAGAAGAAAAATAGAAAAAAATCCAGCTACTCCACAGTATATTTTAACAGAAATCGGAGTAGGTTATCGCATGATAGAAGATGAAGATTAATTTTCATCTTTTTTTAATATCATCTATAGTTTTATTAATCCTAATTTAATTTATGAGCATTTATACTAAAGGTGTCGAATAAAATAAGGAGGACATAAAATGAAAAAGATGTTATTAGCACTAATAACAAGTACTTTGTTATTAGTGGGATGTGGTTCAAACAACAAGACCGCGTTAAATGAAAAAAATCAATTTATTGTTGGAATGGAATGTGGATATGCACCATTTAATTGGCAAACATCGTTAAAAAGTGATTATACAGTATCTTTAGGGGGTGCTGGATATGCTGATGGTTATGATGTTTTAATAGCTAAGAAAATTGCTGATAGTTTAGGCAAAGAACTGGTTATTAAGAAAATATCTTGGGATGGACTCATTTTAGCATTGGATTCAGGTGAAATTGATGCTGTGATTGCTGGAATGACAGCTAACGAAGCAAGAGAAGAAGGAGCGGATTTTACAACACCATATTATGATAGTAAAGGTATGATCATGATTGTTCGTAAAAATAGTGAAGAGGCTAAGTTTAAAAATATTCAACAATTTACTGGAAAGAAAGTTATTGGTCAAAAGGGAACGAATTATGATGACGTGATTGATCAAATTAAAGGTGTTTGGCATGTTACCCCCAAATCAACTTATCCAGAAATGGTCGTAGCTTTACAACAGGGTGATGTTGATGGTATTACTGCAGAGATAGCTGTAGCTGAAGGAATTTTAGCAGCGCATGATGACTTGACTGTTGTTGAATTTGATAAAGAAAAAGGTTTTAAAGCAGATACAACAGTATCTATCGCTTTAAAAGAAGGGACTAGAAATAGTGAGTTCTTTCAATCGGTACAAGATGCATTAGATAAAATTTCTACTGATGAAAGAAAACAAATGATGCAAGAAGCGGTTGAAAGGCAATCTTTAGGTAATGAAAAATGAGTGTTGATTTTACGAAAGCATGGGAAATTTTAGTTAGAAATTTTTCTCAGTTTCAATATGGTATTGAAATTACTGTAATCTATGCAATTGTTGGAACTGTCACAGGGCTATTGATCGGACTGTTAATTGGGGCTATACGTGTTATAGAAATTGATGAGTACGATAATACCGGTGTTAAAGTCTTAAAAAAATTTTTAAAAGTTTTAACTGATTTTTATCTTTGGGTATTTCGTGGCACACCAATGCTTGTCCAAGCTATGTTTTTATATTATTTACTAAAACCAATTTTAGGTTGGACGGGATTAACAGCAGGTTTAGTTATTATTTCAGTGAATACAGGTGCTTATATGGCAGAAATTATTAGATCTGGTATCCAATCTATTGATATTGGTCAGAGTGAAGCTGCTAAAAGTATTGGGCTGTCAACGCCTCAGACCTTTAAGAAAATTATTCTTCCTCAAGCTATAAAAAATTCATTTCCTTCAATAGGAAACCAATTGATTATTAATATAAAAGATAGTTCGATGTTAAATGTTATTAGTGTAACAGAACTATATTTTCAATCTACATCAGTTGCTGGTTCAACTTATCAATATACCGAAACATTTTTTGTAGCTATGCTTATTTATCTGTTTTTAACTACAATAGCTTCATTAATTATGAATTATTTTGAAAAAAGAATGTATAAAGGATACATATGGGAGGGTCATTAATGGATGATAAGATTATTGAAGTGGATCATTTAAAAAAATTTTTTGGACACCAAGAAGTATTAAAAGATATAACATTTGATGTTTGTAAAGGAGAGGTTATTAGTATTTTGGGATCAAGCGGATCAGGGAAAAGTACATTGTTAAGATGCATTAATTTATTAGAAAGGCCTGATAATGGGAAAATTATTTATAAAGGAGAGAATATTGATATACGAAAATGTGATATCAATAAATATCGTGCAAATGTTGGAATGGTATTTCAAAGTTTCAATCTTTTCAATAATTTAACAGTTTTAGAAAATTGTATGCTTGGGCAACGAGAAGTTTTAAAAAAGAGTAAAGATGAAGCTTATGATATAGCTATTAAATATCTTAAAAAAGTAAGGATGGAAAAGTTTAAAAATAAGATGAGTTTGCAATTATCTGGAGGGCAAAAACAACGTGTTGCAATTGCAAGGACATTATGTATGCATCCTGATGTCATTTTATTTGATGAACCAACAAGTGCGTTAGATCCAGAAATGGTTGATGATATATTAGATATTATTAGAGAATTAGCTGAAGAAGGATTAACTATGGTTATAGTGACACATGAAATGTCTTTTGCAAGAGAAGTTTCAACACGAATTGTTTTTATGGATAAAGGGATTATTTTAGAAGAAGGTACTCCTAAACAGATTTTTGAATATCCGCAGCATGAAAGGATTAAAAATTTTTTACATCTCAAATTAAAAAATTAATAAAAATGAAAAGAGGAAAAGATCATGGCAGTATTAATAGCTATTATTGGAATAGTTGCGATTATTTTTCTATTATATTATCTTTATCATATAATGAAAGACAAATAGAAGAAATGGTATAAAGATTAGATTAGATTTGAAATATTTTTCTTATTTCAAGATCGATTAAAAATAGACTATCTTAAATAAATCAATATTTTCTTTGTAAAAATTTAGATATTATGTTTTAAAATTGTTATATTAAAAGGAACATGATTACAGTAAAATCAATTTAATAAATCTCTTGTTTTTTAACTAAGGGTAATAGATTTCATATTTTTAAATGAAGCGTTACTTATTTCTTTTATTTTATGCCAATCATGAATATTACTGTTATCTGCTACAGCCCATACTATAAAACCAGCTTTTTTTGCTGAATAAATAGCATGCAAAGCATCTTCAATCACAATACATTCATTAACACTCAAATCGAGTGATTGAGCTGCAAATTGATAAATGGTACTATTCTGCTTAGTTAATTTTGTATCGTCACAAGTAATAATATTATCAAAATAGTGCAATAGATTATTTTTTTCTAAAATTTTAATTGTTAAATCTCGACCGTTAGCAGTTAATAAACATAATTTTTTCTTTGCAGCAGCACAGTTTTTAATAAAATCTTTTGCACCAGGTTTTAACACGGCTTTATTTAAATACTCATATTCTAAAATTTTTGATAGTTTATTTTGAAGTTCAAATATTGTATCAGATAATTGATATTTTTCTTTTATGTATTTTAATGCATCATCTATGGATAATGGTGCTAATGTATTTTTAAGTTTGTTATCAATAGTAATGCCTTTTTTTTGTAATAGCATAGCTACGATATTATCCCAAATAAACATAGAATCAAGGATGGTACCATCCATATCAACAATATATCCTTTAATCATCATTAAATTCTCCTTTTTATAGCAATAGTTTTCATTATAATAACTTTAGAAAATATTATAGATCATTATACTTAAAACAGCAATTAAATGATTTTTAGTTAATTTGGTAATGCATAATGTCATTAAATTAAAAATATATAAGTTTATTTTTTGGTAATAATTATAATAGAATTTCTATTTTGAAAATGATTTTTAGGATAGAAAATTTATCTTAGGATAATATTATGTTAAGTAATTGCATTAAAATGTGTGATAGAGTATAATTAATAAGGTTTGTGAAGAATTTAGAATGGAGCGATGGAATGAAAAAAAGTTATGACGTTGTGGTAGTTGGAGCAGGGCCGGCAGGAATTATGGCATGTTATGAATTATATTTGAAACAGCCAAAATTAAATGTGTTGCTTATAGATAAAGGACAGGATGTTATGAATCGTCACTGTCCAATTAAAGAAAAGAAAATTAAATCTTGTCCAATTATTAAGGATAATGAGCCTGGATGTTTACCAGCTTGTTCAATTACAGCAGGATTTGGTGGTGCTGGAGCATATTCAGATGGGAAATTTAATATTACAAGTGAATTTGGCGGCTGGTTGACAGATTATCTTTCAACTGATGAAGTTGAAGAGGTAATAAATTATGTCGATAATTTATACCTAAAACATGGAGCTACAAAAGATATAACAGATCCAACAACAGATAAAGTGAAAGAAATAGAACATCGCGGTTATGCAGTTGGGTTAAAATTATTAAGAGCTAAAGTAAGACATTTAGGAACCGAAGAAAATCTTCGTATTATGACAGAAATGTCGAATGAATTAAAACAGCATATTGATATATTGTTTAAAACAGCAGTAAAAGGAGTAGTGGTAAATAACAATCATGCAACTGGTGTCGTTTTAGAAAATGAGAATATTATTAATGCTAAAAAAATTGTTTTAGCTCCAGGACGTGATGGCTCAGCTTGGTTAACAAAAGTATTAAAACAACATAATATTGAATTATATAATAATCAGGTTGATATAGGGGTACGAGTCGAAACTAGTAATATTGTAATGGAAGAAATCAATAATAATTTATATGAAGGAAAATTTATTTATAATACAACTGTAGGAACTAGAGTGAGAACTTTTTGTTCAAATCCATCTGGACATGTTGTAATCGAAAACCATAGTGGAACAATGTTAGCAAATGGACATGCTTATCATGATCCTAAACTTGGTAGTAAAAATACAAATTTTGCATTACTAGTATCACATACTTTTAGTGAACCATTTAATCAACCTAATGAATTTGCTCATGAAGTAAGCCGGTTGGCTAATAAATTATCTAATGGCAGTGTTATTGTTCAAAGGTATGGTGATATTAAAAGAGGACGGCGAACAACATATAAAAGATTAAAAGAAGGATATACAATACCAACTTTATCTGAAGCAGTACCTGGTGATTTAGGATTAGTATTGCCATACAATACGATGAAATCAATTATAGAAATGATAGAGGCTTTAGATACTGTAACTCCAGGAATTGCTAATGAGCATACCTTATTATATGGGGTTGAAGCAAAATTTTATTCTGCTCGTCCTAAGGTAAGAAAAGGTTTTGAATGTGAAATTGATGATTTGTATGTAGCTGGTGATGGTGCCGGATTGACTAGAGGATTAGCTCAGGCTGGAGCTAATGGAATTATTGTTGCGCGTCATATTATTGAACAACTTGAAAAGTAATAAAGATCCTGTTTGATACAGGATTTTTATATACAAAAGTTTATAATTTATTTTGGCAAACAGCGTATGTTTATGAGATAATAGATATATAAATAATTATACTATTTGTATTAAATATTATATGGGAAAGGAAGATATTATGAGAAAAATTAGTATGATTTTAGTATGTCTAGGTTTATGTCTAGGGTTATTTGGTTGTAGTAATGATAGTGGCAAAGACACATCTAAAAAAACGGAGGAAAAAGAATTTATTACAGAGAACCAATTAGATAGCTTGTATTCAAATCCTGATAAATTTAAGGGGAAATATGTAACGTTAACAGGACAGGTATTTGGAAGTCCAGAAAGTGAAGACGATACAACGGTATTTCAAATGATGGGAGATCCAGAAGAATATGAAAAGAATACAGTTATACACTGTAAGAAGTCATTAGCAAAAGATTTAAAATCAGATAGTTATGTGGTTGTAACCGGTCTTATTAAAGGAACTTTTGAAGGTACGAATGCTTTTGGTGAATCAATAACAGCACCACAAATAGAAGCTGAGAAAATTGAAATTAGTAGTTATATTGATGTAGTTTCTCCAACTTTAAAATCTGTAGAGGTCAATGATGTTAGAACATCTAATGGGGTTACAGTAACTTTACAAAAAGTAGAATTTTCACCAATTGAAGCAAGAGTATATATATCAGTTGATAACCAATCAGCTAATGAATATAGTTTTTATTCATATAGTACAAAAGCAGTTCAAAATAATAAACAATTTGAATATGAATCAAATTATTATGCAGATTATCCTGAACTAAACAGTGACATTTTACCAGGTGTTAAAACTGAGGGGATACTTGTGTATAACGGATTAGAACAAGCCGATTTTCAATTAATATGTAAAGGACAAAGTAACGATTATTCTCTTGATGGAGATACATTTACTTTTGATATAACAGTTAATTAAGCATTATATAGGCTATTTTATTAGGTAGCCTATTTTTAATTGTTGACAGATTATTGAAAGTTAAGTATACTTATATCATACTAACAAAGTAGGAAAAGGTGATAATATGAGCTTTGAATTAGAAAAACAGCTTAGAAATAATTTTAGAAATGGACGAATGTATTGTTGTTTTAAATTTATAAAATATTATGCATAAACATAAAGAAAAGGGGAAATAAAAATGAGCAAAAATAATTTAAGATTTGAAACAAAACAATTACATGTAGGACAAGAGACAACGGATTCTACAGGAGCAAGAGCTGTACCGATTTATCAAACTGCAGCTTATGTATTTGATAACTGTGATCACGCTGCAGCACGATTTGGATTAAGTGATGCTGGTAATATTTATGGACGATTAACGAATCCAACCGAAGATGTTTTTGAACAAAGAATAGCTGCGTTAGAAGGTGGGGTAGCAGCTTTGGCATTAGCATCTGGAGCAGCGGCTGTAACATATGCAATAGAAAGTATTACTCGTGCAGGTGATCATATCGTGGCGGCTAAACAGATATATGGAGGAACATATAATTTATTAGCGCATACTTTAACAAATTATGGAGTTAATACAACTTTTGTTGATGGAGATGATCCTGAGAATTTTAAAAAAGCCTTGCAAGAAAATACTAAAGCAATTTTTATTGAATCATTAGGTAATCCTAATTCAAGCTTGATTGATGTTGAGGCGATTAGTAAAATTGCCCATGATTTTAAAATACCATTAATCATTGATAATACATTTGGAACACCGTACTTATTTAGACCTATTGAATATGATGCAGATATTGTAGTTCATTCTGCAACTAAGTTTATTGGCGGGCATGGTACAACCCTAGGTGGAATTATTGTGGATTCCGGTAAATTTGATTGGGAAGCATCAGGTAAATTTCCACAGCTTACACAACCAGATCCAAGTTATCATGGTGTGGTTTTTACAAAAGCTGTTGGAGCAGCAGCTTTTGTGACAAGAATTAGAGCTGTGTTATTAAGAGATACAGGGGCTACTCTTTCTCCATTTAACGCTTTTCTACTATTGCAAGGTTTAGAGACATTATCATTAAGAGTTGAAAGACATGTAGAAAATGCTTTGAAAGTTGTTGATTATTTAAGTAAACATCCAAAAGTTGCTAAAGTAAATCACCCATCATTAAGTACTAGTCCTTATCATGATTTATACCAAAAGTATTTTCCTAAAGGTGCAGGATCAATTTTCACATTTGAAATTGCCGGTGATGAAAATGATGCTAAGAAATTTATTGATAATTTAGAAATATTTTCATTGTTAGCTAATGTTGCCGATGCTAAATCACTAGTAATTCATCCTGCTTCAACAACACATTCACAGATGAATGAAGCCGAGTTGGCTGATTCAGGAATTAAGCCAACGACAATTCGTTTATCAATTGGTTTAGAACATATTGATGATTTATTAGAAGATATTGAAAATGCTTTTAAGTATGTTTAAAAAATTGATAATTAATAACAAGCTATCCCTAAGGATAGCTTTTAAATTATAATTATATTGAGGTGATTTTGATGAGTGAATTTACAAAAATACCATATGTTAGAAAAGCCACAAAGGCATCTTTAAAGCTGATTGGTTATAAAACATTGGATTCATTAAAAGGAGCTGATTCAGAACAAATGTATCAAAAAGAGTGTGAAATCAGGGGTGTACATGTTGATCGGTGTCAGTTATATATGTATCGCATGATTGTATATTATGCTAATACAAAAAATCCTGATTCTAAAGAATTAAAATGGTGGTATTGGAAAGATTGATATTGACAAGATTGGTTTGATAAGTTAAGATTACAACGATGAATAAAGGCGATGAATAGAGGAGTAATTATATTTTATGCATTAAAGAGAGTCTCGGTTGGTGAAAAGAGATATGATGAGTATAATGAAAAAAGACTAGGAGCTGTATCTAGGATTAAGAATGATTAGATAACGTGAGCCACGTTACAGGCAAAGCTATTAGATGATAGCTATTGAGGTTAATAAGGTGACTTATTAATGAATTAGGGTGGTACCACGATGACTTTCGTCCCTTAGGGATGAGAGTTTTTTATATTTTAGGAGGTAAAAATGGAAGAAAGAAAATTTAGTGAACAAGAATTGGTTCGTCGTGAAAAATTACAAGAATTAATTGATAAAGGAATTGATCCTTTTGGACAAAGATTTGATGTTACTGCGTATTCTAAAGAAGTTAAAGAAAAATATGGTGATAAAACTCATGAAGAGTTAGAAGAAATGGCAGTTGAAGTAAAAATTGCTGGAAGAATTATGACAAAACGTCGTAAAGGGAAAGTGTGTTTTATGCATATTCAAGACCGTGATGGTCAGATTCAATTATATGTTCGTAAAGATGTAGTTGGTGAAGATATCTATGAAATTATTAAAAAAGGTGATATTGGAGATATTATAGGTGTTAGAGGAACAGTCTTTATGACAAATACCGGAGAATGTTCAGTTAAGGTAGAAGAATATACACATTTAACTAAAGCATTACGACCATTACCAGAAAAATATCATGGGTTAAGTGATGTTGAAGAACGTTATAGAAGAAGATATGTTGATCTAATTATGAATGAAGAAGCGCGTAAGATTGCTTTTGCAAGACCTAAAATAATTCGTTCTATTCAACATTATTTAGATAATAAAGGATATGTTGAAGTAGAAACACCTGTATTAAATCCAATTTTAGGAGGAGCAAGCGCAAGACCATTTATTACTCATCATAATACATTAGATATGAATTTTTATTTGCGTATTGCAACAGAGTTGTCTTTAAAAAGATTAATTGTTGGTGGAATGGATGCAGTTTATGAAATTGGGCGTTTATTTAGAAATGAAGGAATGGACAGAACACATAATCCTGAATTTACAACAATTGAGGTTTATAAAGCATTTAGTGATTTAGAAGGGATGATGGATTTAACAGAAGGGATAATTTCTAATGCTGCTATGGAAGTATGTGGAACTTATGATCTTGAATATAGAGGTAATAAAATTTCTTTAGCGCCAGGATTTAAGCGTATTTCAATGACTGATGCAATTAAAGAAAAAACAGGAATTGATTTTGCAGAAGATATGAGTTTTGATGATGCTAAGAAATTAGCTGAAGAGCATCATATCGAAATTGAACCACATTTTGGATATGGACATATTATTAATGAATTTTTTGAAAAGTATGTTGAAGAAACAATTATTGAACCTACTTTTGTGTATGGACATCCAATCGAAATTTCACCACTAGCAAAGAAAAATCTAGAAGACCCTAGATTTACACAACGTTTTGAATTATTTATTTGTGGTAATGAATATGCTAATGCATTTACTGAATTAAATGATCCAATTGATCAATATGAAAGATTTGCAAATCAATTAAAAGAAAAAGAATTAGGAAATGATGAAGCAAATGAAATGGATTTAGATTATGTAGAAGCATTGGAATATGGATTACCTCCAACAGGTGGTATGGGAATGGGTATTGATCGACTTGTAATGTTACTTACAGGTCAAGAATCTATTCAAGAAGTTATCTTGTTTCCACAAATGAAACAACGTAATAAATAGTGATAAAATCAATATAATTTTGATTTTAAACTTAAATGAATAGTTAAAATAGGAGCATAGTTTTTTCAATCGCGAAGTTGTATTTCATAACTTTGTGGTTGTTAGAAGATTATGCTTTTTTGTTTGGTCTAAATTATTTAATTTAAAAGTGGCATACACGAGTATGAATAATAGAAGTATATGTGAAGGTTCTATAATGTTATAATGATATTCTAGAAGTCACAAAAATGTTTTTAATAAATTACAATATAAACAATAAATCAAATATGCCAGATGATTTATTAATAAAGAACTATATGAAAAATGTAAATGCATATGCAAAACCGAATATTGAAATGATACTTAACATAATTGTAAATCATAACAATAAAATACCATATGATAAAAATGCTTTGTCAAAAGAACATATAATGCCACAAACTCCAAATAAGTATTGGAAAGAAGTGACAAATAATATTTCCGAAGAAGAATATTCATACTATGTTAATTTATTAGGAAATTTAACAATTGTTTCTTCTAAAGATAATTCATCTATGGGAAATAAAGATTTCGAAACAAAAAAAGATTATTTGTCAAAAACTAAACATATTAAAATGAATGAATCTATTTTAAATAAGAAGGAATGGAATATTGAATCAATTGAGCATAGAACAAATGAATTGATTAATATAGTATATCCATATACAAAAAGTAAAATGAAATTGGGGAAGCGAATGGATATATATTTGAGTAAATCCGGTATTGAAGCATGGGGTTATATTAATGAAAATTTTACTGTAGAAATTGACGCAGGATCGAAAATAAAAATAAAACGTGGTAGTGAAAATGTTTTGGATGATTTATTTTCTAGTTTATATGCATCTGGTGTTATTGATGAAAATGAGAATCAATTTTATTTTGCAAAAGATTATACCTTTAAAGATATTCGAGAAGCAACAAGTATAATTTATCCTCAAATAGAAGAACCTGAAAAGGTATGGAAAGATGCTTTTGGTGTAACTATAAAAGAAGAAATTTTAAACTTAGATAATGATTAATTAAGGATATTATAGTTATAATTAGCATATATTCTAAAATGTAAAATGAAATCTTATAACTATATAATATTATGAAAAAAATCTAATTTAATTGTGTACTATAGATAAAAATAGGTGCTGTTATTAATCAAAACATAGAGTAAAATAAAAAAAATTTAAAATTCATAATGTGATGGATTGTTTTTGATAAAAAAATATAATAAACAGTAATTAAATAAGTTGTAAAATTTTGATAATTGCGTATAATATAAGTGAAAAGGAACTACCGATAAGCGGTTGTTCCAATGAAAAAGTTATGTGAAAATAACCGTGTCAGTGGAATGGGCGGTTATTTTCTTTTGGAAATCTTTATAATTAAAGAGATTAATGCTATAAGCATTATAACAAATTGGAATAAACCCTCATATGTTACCATAAGCATCTCCAGCAGCCTTTTATTTCTCATAAAGAGATTACTGTTTGAAGACGCTGCCATTTCTTCAAAAGACTAAGAAATGGAACAACCGCCTACCATTTATTGATAGTTCTAATTGAGATTATATCATAGTAAAAGATATTAATATACAAAAATTGACAAGAAATTTATATCTTATTTCATCCAAATTTTAATAAGTCTGTAGAAGGGTTTTTAGAGAGAAATGAAAATAGAGAGATTGTTATTAATTATAATATACTTGCTTAATCATAAAAGAGTTAGTGCTAAAATTTTATCAAATCAATTTGATGTTTCAGTTCGTACAATTCAAAGAGATATTGATACATTAACTCTTGCAGGATTTCCTATTATTTCGTTTGTTGGAATAGACGGTGGATATGAAATTGACGAACAATATAAAATGCATATACAACTAGCTGATGATCAAGATTATGAAATAATATTATTAGCTTTAAAGGGTTTTAATAGTGCATTTGAAAATAAAAAAATAGAAAAAGCTTTAAATAAAGTTAACTTGTTAAGTCATGCTTCTCAAGAACATATTATATTAGATTTTAGTGTTCTTAAGGAAAAAGAGATAATTAACAAGAACTTGCTATTATTGGAAAAATTAATATTGAATCAAAGTGTTGTTGAGTTTGATTATACAAATTCAAAAAATGAATTTTCACAAAAGAAAGTTGATCCTATTGCGATTATTTATAAATGGTATTCATGGTATCTTGTTGGTTTTGATAGAGATAAAGAAGATTATAGATATTATAAAATTATAAGAATGGATAGCATCAAAAAAGCATCAGGTTTTAACAATCATTATCATCAAGATATTTATCAAATCATGAAAAATGAAATGAATGATCAAAGAGAATATTGTGATATAGAAATATTATGTAAGAAAAATAGTCGTATTAAAGCAGTTGAATATCTCAATGCAAAATTAATTTCAATCAAAGATAATGGTGATTATGTTTTATCTTTACATCTTCCTAAAGATGAAGAATTATGGAAAGGAACACTATTATCTTTTGGCAATGAAATAGTTATTTTAAAACCTTTGGAAGTCAAGGAAGAATTAAATAAAAGAGCACAGAAATTTTTACACAGTAATTATGACATATAGGTGTCATAGTTACTGTTTTATTATTTTATATATAAAAAAACGGAGGAAGAAAAATGATTTATGTTAATAACAATATATGTATAGAAAACAATCAATTCAGTTTAAGAATGGTAAAATTTGAAGATGCTAAAGATTTATTAAAAGTTTATTCAGACTCAAAGGCTCTACAATTATTTAATAGCGATAATTGTCACCAAAAATGAATATACAAGAAAAAGACATTAATCGTTTTGTAAAGCACAGGAATGAAATTACTCATGATGGATTTTATGCAGTAGACGATGAAATGGCTAATATAGCATTTTTTATGATGTGTTTTTCTTATTTTCTTACATTGATTAGAATTGGATTAAAAGAAGATGAAGTTATTTATCTCGTTGATAAAAGTGATATTATAAGTTAAGGTGAATTTTGTATAAGTTATTTTATTCTTCTTAAAAACTCTTTTTAATGTTTTTGACCTCATACAGCATATTTATAATATGTTTTCAGTTGCATATAAATGTCGTAGTTTTTCCGTAAAAACAAATATTTAAATGAACTATCTGACAAAAAAGTACCCATAAAAAGGGCACAAATCAAGAATAAGCGTATGCAATTATTCGCACCACAGATGAAACAACGTAGTAAATAGTGATAAAATCAATATAATTTTGATTTTAAACCTAAATTGATAGTTAAAATAAAAGCATAGTTTTCTTAAATCATGGAGTAATGTTTAATGACTTTATGGTTGTTAGGAGATTATGCTTTTTTTGTTTGATCTAAATTATATGATTTGAAAGTGACATACAAATTCTAAATAAAGGCACTTTAATAGAATAACAACAGTAAAGCAAAAGTATATTTTAAAAGTATAATATAAAGGAGAGGCTCCTATGAGAGAAACAGGCAGGTATCAATCCAATAATTATTAGAGATTTATACAGTCAATACGACATGGAACATATATACTCATCTCAGTAGAGAAGATCAAAGAAAAGTACTGGGATGATAATGATGAGGTTTTTGATGATGATATGAAGATTAAATTCTAATAGGAACAGTGTTATTTTATTAATTGTATATTAATATATATATTGTATTTAGAATAGCAGATAATGTTAAAAATGTGGTTTATGCAAAAAAGGTAATATTTGAGAAAATAGTATAACATTGGCGATTATTATAAAATTTATATATCAGCTATTACTGTAAATATTTAGTGAATAAGTATGCTGATAGTGAAGATCAAATTACCTATGAGATTTTATATTGAGTAGAAATGAATATAAAAAGATTTATGGGTGTTTTAAAAATTTACTATATAATTTCCTTATATTATTAAAGACAAAGAGTATAAGGATAGAATATGAAATCAATTAAGTTTTATGGCTCAATATTAATTCAAAATCCACCATTATACATTAGATGTTATTTTATGAATTTAAAAAGTATAATTCCGTTAAAATTTTTACATACTTGAAATTGAATAGGTTCAATGTTATAATCTATTTGTGAATCGGGCATTGTTGTATCACAATGCAAAAAGGTAAGGAGTCGCATTCCTTACCTTTTTTGGTTTTTATAGTGAACTTAACACTAGGCTAGTTACCGTTATAAATATTTGTCTAACCATTTGCATATGTAATAAACAATTACACCTGCCATGACAGAAATAATCAAATCGGACATTATTATATCACCTCCTCTCCAAACAGGAGGGACGATAACAAATGTATTATATCAAATAATAATTTGTCTAACAATTTAATATTAAGATATATTATGGTGAAAAAAAGATGTCAATTGTTATATGGATATTTTCAAAAAGTGGCATAAATTTTAGCATACAAAATGAAATAAATATGTATAAAAGTATAAAAATTCCTATGTTTTTGAATATGCGATAACATAAGAAAACACATAAAAACAATATATGAATTGAAATGGATTTAGATTATGTAGAAGCATTGGAATATGGTCTACCTCCAACAGGTGGTATGGGAATGGGTATTGATAGACTTGTTATGTTATTAACTGGACAAGAATCTATTCAAGAAGTTATCTTGTTCCCTCAAATGAAAATTAAAAAATATTTGATAAAATAAAACTAGTTTTGATTTTTAAGTTTAATTAATGGTTAAAATAAAAGCGCAGTTTTCTTATTCATAAAGTAAATCTGATGGCTTTATAAATAAGAAAACTACATTTTTTTGTTTAATTTAAAGTTTTAATGTTTAAACGATTTAAAATTATCATATTTATATTTTATAAATTATTCATTTAGTGTAAACTAAGATTAGCATAAGAAGGAGGGGCTTATATGATAATAAAAAGTATTACAAATCAGTATCTTTTGGAAAATGAGGAGAACCAATATTTTGATAGAAAAAGTGCTAGAATAAAACCTTCTGATATAGTAAGGCATCTTGTTGCTTTTGCAAATGCTAACGGTGGAATCTTAGCTATAGGTATAGAGGATAATGGTATAGTTACAGGTTTTGATTATGAAGGGGCACATTCGATTAATGAATTTTTAGAAGTACCTTATTTCATTGATGGCAATATAAAAGTTATCCATGATGAAAGAACAATTGATAATAAGACAATTTTGTTGTTTGAAATAGAATCTAGTGACAATTATGTTATAAAAACAAGAGATCAAAAGGTTTTTTTAAGAGTAGGAGATAAATCAAAATTATTAAATCATGAACAGGTTACTCAATTAGAATATGATAAAGGTGAACGTAGATTTGAAGATTTAGTTATAGAAGAATCTTCGTTTAATGATGTAGATATTGAATTATTAACTAAATATAAGCAAATATTAGGTACAAATCTTTCTTTAGAAGAAATTCTATATGCAAGATCTTTGATGAAGAATGGTTATCTCACTTATGCAGGAATATTATTGTTTGGAAAATATCCAACAAAATATTTGCCAAATGCAAGAGTGAGATTATTAAAATTTGATGGAAATAAAATGGAAACTGGAAAACGCATAAATATTATTAAAGATATAAATTTTGAAGATGCAATTCCAAAAATTATTGAAAATATAAAAAGGGAGATGCATTCTCAATTAAGAGATTTTCAATATTTAGGTGAGGATGGAGTATTCAAAATAATTCCCGAATACCCAGAGTTTCCATGGCTTGAAGGAATTGTTAATGCTGTTACGCATCGCAATTATTCTTTACAAGGGGATCATATTAGGGTTTCTTTATATGATGATCATTTAGAAATATTTAGTCCAGGAAAGTTACCTAATATAGTGACACTAAAAAATATGAAGTATACTCGTTACTCAAGAAATCCAAGAATTGCTAGAGTTTTGACTGAATTTGGTTATGTAAAAGAACTTAATGAAGGAGTAAAGCGTATATACGATGAAATGCAAGCTTCATTTTTAAATGATCCTATATATACTGAACCAAACTCATCAGCTGTCTTATTAACGCTTGAAAATAGTATTGTTTCAAGAAAGACGAGAAAAGATGAATATCAAAAGAATAATTTTGATCCAACAATTTTGCCAGAAAAACAATTATTAGTTTATGGTATTATTTCTGGTCATCCTGGTTTGAATACGAGAGAAATTGCAGATTTATTATCGATTAAAAAGACAAGCGTAGAAAATGCTGTAAAAATATTAAGAAAAAAAGAAGTTATTGAACATATTGGTACTAGATCAAAAGGTGGATATGTTATTAAGAAATCAGATAATTGAAAGATATAGACCACCGAAAGACCACCGAAAGACCACCGAAAGACCACCGAATTATATTAAATATCAATAATTTTGTTCAAAAAAGTATATATATCATTATGATGAAATAAAAGTAAGCAGAGTGTTATTTAGAAAAGATGAAGTTGATAGTTACTATAGTTTAAATTAAAAATGATAGAAATTGAAATTTTAGATATGAAAAATTAAACAATGAGAATGCTTCGAAAATTTACATGGAGTGATTGAACATTTTAGATTATTCTATTCCCATTTAATACTTTTTTGGATTTGAATCTCACATAGTCCTCTTATACTCACTATATAGGAATAAATAAATATCGTTGATTTTCCATGAAAATGATAAATAAAAATAGTGCTATTAAAAAATGCCGATAAAAAGGGAATGTTTGAATATTGTCAAGAAAAATAGGTTCAAGATATAGATGAAACAACGTAATAAATAGAGGTAAAATCAAGATAATTTGAATTTTGTAATAAAAAACATATTAATAAAATAGCATGTGCAATATTTTAATAAATATCATAATTATGAGTCTATTTATCAAAAAGCACATGCCTTTTATTTTGAGCCATTATAAGTGATTGTTATACAAGTGGATGCATAAAAATATTCTTTGAATAAAACTGCCCAAAATAGTCATACTTAAAATTAAGTAGGTTACATGTTATGATCTGCTTGTAAATCGAAAAGCATTATATCAAATGTAAAAAGGTAAGGAATGGTACTCCTTACCTTTTATAGTTTTTAGGGTGAACTTAACACTAGACTAGTTATCTTTATAAATATTGCCTAACGATTTAATAACGAAATAAATATGTAAAAATTTATAAAAAATAGATTTATATATTAGTTTTTTTGATGTATGTAAAAGAAGATTTTTATGATATTTTAGTATAGCATAAAGATCTTTTTTAATATCATATATTAATTGATCATTTGGATAATGATAATAAGTATATAAAAATTTAAATTATAATTTATAATTTAAATTTTTTAGCAAGAGCTTCAATTTGACTTTTAGAAATACCAAAACGCGTACATAAATCTTCAATATATTGATTCAATTCTTCAGGAGATTTATTTTCCATATCTTTTTCATTGATTCCCAAACCATGCATCATACTTTTTACTTGATCAAACATTGAAGAATCGCCATTATTATATTTATTCATCATATCATCATAGTATTTTTTAGCGCCTTCAAGCATCTCATCTTCTTGCTGTTTTTTTTCTTCAAACTGTTTTTGAAGTTCTAATAAAACATCGATTTCTTCGCTATCTAATTCTAATTCATCAAAAAAATCTAATGCTTGATTACATAAAAGCTCAACTTCTAAATCATAATTTTCCTGGTCCAATTTATTAATTAATTCAAAATTATAAAAAAATTCTTGAATTCTTTGTTGCTGCTGATTTGATAAAACAATATCCTCATATTCATCATTTAAAAGATCGTTTAAAACAATGGTAGTATAATAAATAACTTTTTCATGAGATGTCAAAATCATTTTTGTTTCTATAGAAGTTATTTTTGAAAGTAAATCAATAAATTTTTTAGAATTAATAAAAGAATTATCAAAATTATACTGACGATCTTTAGTAGCAATATAACTAATACTAGTATTTTTTTTATATTCTAACTTGATGATTTCGTCATAATTAATAATACCTGATTCATTAAGTAAAAAATAAATATTTTTGTTAGTAAAAATCATTCCTAAACTACCATCTTTATTTTCACTACAGTCAATAAAAGCAATTATATCTGTAATATCGTTACTGCCAAAAGTATATATTGCATTACCTATTTGACTAGGGATGTTTTCATAAGAATAAAACACCCCATTTATTACAAAATCGTTGTCTAAAAACGATAATATTTCTTTTTTATCCATATACTTCTCCTTTTTTATTTACTTAATTTTGTTTCATATTGCAATTGTTGAATCATTTCTTTGCATAAACTAAGAAAATCATCTTTTTCCATTCCTTTAACGATTGCCTCACTGCCAAGTAGTTGTAAGTCACTAAAAATACGATCTTTAAAATCAGTTGATATATTTGAACTAGGAAAAACTTTGGCTCCATGGCGGCGATCAATACAAATATATCCCTCTTGTTTTAATAAAGCATATGCTTTATTAACGGTCATATTATTAACATGAAGATCATTAGCTAAACTTCTAACTGTTGGTAACGACTCCCCATATTTAAATTGCCCGTTTCCAATCCCTCTTACAATTTCATTTCGCAGCTGGATATATATAGGAATATCACTATTATAATTTAAATTAATTATCATGTTCAATCACCTCTAATAATTTATTGTAAAATTTTTTAGTATCATCAATTCTATCATCATTAATTATATACGTTTTATCACTAGTGTAAATAACGATATAGCAATCATGCAAACTAGCTAAATAAACATAACATTTCCCATATTTATCAAATTCATAATTCCCTTTAGCATAAATACCGGTATCACTACCATTTGTTCTTATACCTTTACCTAAATCATTTGAGATTTCAATCTTTTCAATATTACTAGTATCTATAACATGATGATAAAACTGACTTGAAATAATAATTTCATTATTTTGTAATGATAAATCAACTAAATTATTAGTTAGATCTAAATAATAAGGATAGCCAAACAACCAAGTTAAAAAAACAATAATAGTTAAAATAATTCCCCCAACAAAATAGCGATAGCTTTTTTTAGCTGTATTAAAAGTAAGTTGACTGCCACCAGGCATAGAAATAAGTGTTCTTGGATCATAAGGATTATAATAGACAGGACCAAATATACCTATTTTCCAACAATCATCATCACTGATAGTATAATTAGTTTCTTTGAAGTGTAAAAGAATATTTGCTTTTTTATTGCGATAGTCATGAACTTTATATAATGTAATAATTATTGAAATTAATGAAAGTAGAATAGAGATAAAAAGATATATGAAAGTTAATTTTTCTAAAAGATAAAGCTGTATTACTAAATTAAATAGCGAATCACATAAAATCAAAAAGAAAAAGCAGTCATAAAAAGTATTTTTTCGTAATAGATTAATTGTTATGTTAGCTTCAGAATTATCACAAAAGGTTTGATTGGCTTGTTTTTTTATAAATAATAAACCAATCAATAATACTAGTATTTGTAAAAACATATATGGATACATCGTTATATCAGCATCATATTTGACCATTAAGATAATTGTAAAAAGATCAATTAAAAGAACGATTATATAACGTTGTAAACCAAACGAATGTTTTTCCATTGATGAAGAAAGCTGTAAATCGACTTTATATGATTTATCACTTAAAACAAGCCAATTATTTTCTTTTTTTATTTCTAATAATTTATTACGAGCTTCTTTAAAAGGAATTTGAAGAATGAAAATATTTATAAAAATGACAATTATAAGAAACAACAAAAATAAAAATGGTGAAAGTAATTTTGCTAATAAAATAAATATAACTGGTAATATAAAACTGCAAATAAACATTAAATTAAGACGTTTGTTATAACGTGATATTACTTGTTGTACGGGTACAGATTCAAGAGCATAATCAGGTAAAGTAACTAAAAATAATAGTCCTTCTTTATACTTTGCATCTCTTTTCGAAGAATAATAAAAAACAATATTAATAAACACAATACTTATAATTATAAGTAACATATAAACCACCTCTTTGTATTATTAATTCTAATACAAATAATACAAAGAGTCAATAAAATTAACTACGATCATCTTCGTAGTTAATTAATATATTTAGTCTCCAAACGAAATACCTAATAATTTAGCTTGATTAACTTCTTCGCTATTAACATCAACATATTTTAATTTACCTGCAGATTCAATTAAAGGAATAGCAGTAACAGAATTATCCTTATATACTACTAATTTGCCAAAGTCGTTATTCATAATCAAACTAGCACCTTCAATACCAAAACGTGTTGCCATTAAGCGATCATATGGACAAGGATTACCACCACGTTGTACATGACCCACACAAGATACTCTTATCTCGCTATCAGTATAATGACTTAGCTGTTTGGCAATATCATAGACAACCGAATGTCCTTCACGTGCAGCAACTTTTAATTTATATTGTTTTTTAGTAAGAGCAGCTTCTGCTTTAGAAATAGCACCTTCAGAACAAGCGATAATAGTGAATTTTTTTCCTGCCATTTCACGTTGTTTTATTGCTGCAGCTATTTTTTCAATATCATAAGGAATTTCAGGTAATAAGATTACATCAGCTCCAGAAGCAATTCCTGCTGCAAGACAGATATGCCCCACTTTATGGCCCATAATTTCAACGATAAAAATTCGATTATGACTAGCTGCAGTGGTATGGATTTGATCAAGGTAATTAGTTGCAATATCAATGGCTGATTGATATCCAAAAGTATAATCAGTTCCCCAAGTATCATTATCGATAGTTTTAGGAAGAGCAATAATATTCAAACCATTTTGAGCCAATAAATTAGCCGACTTTAAAGATCCATTCCCACCTAAAACAACTAAACAATCTAATTTAAGTTTCTTGTACGTTTGAATCATTGCTTCTACTTTATTAAAGCCGTTTTCAATTACTTGCATTTTCTTAAATGGACATCTTGATGTTCCTAAAATAGTTCCACCGATATTAATGATGCCGGAAAAGTCACTTGGTTTCATAATTTTATAGTCACCAAACATCAATCCTTTATATCCAGATAAAAAACCAATGATTTCAAGATCTTTAACATTTTGATATAAGGTTTTAACTAAACCTCTCATTGTAGCATTTAAAGATTGACAATCACCACCACTTGTTAGTATACCTATGCGCATATAATCACTCCTTTAAAAAAATATATAATCTAATATTAACGACTATTTAAAGAAATATTCCTGACTATTAAGTTCTGGCAATTTGTTTTTAATACGCTTATACGTACTGTCTGCTAATAACTCATATGCCTTAACATTATCTTGTAACATCGTATCAAACATGAAAATAATTCTCTTTTTTATTTTTTCATCTAAAATAGGAGCTGCTACTTCAACTCTACGAGAAAGATTTCTTGTCATTAAATCAGCAGAAGAAATATATATTTTTTGGTCTTCTCCAGTACCAAAGATATAAATTCGCGAATGTTCTAAGTATCGCCCCACAATTGAAATAATGCGAATGTTTTCAGTGTAATCTTTTATTCCAGGAATAATACAACAAATTCCTCTAACGATCATATCAATTTTAACTCCAGCCTGGCTAGCCTCAATTAATTTGTCGATCATTTGTTTACTAGTAATTGAATTACATTTAAAACCGATATAACTATCTTTACCAGCTTTAGCTAAAGCAATTTGTTCATCAATATATTCAAATATTTTTGTAATCATACAGTTAGGAGCAACCATCAAGTAGTTAACTTGATTTTCAGTTTCTCCAAGACTTAAATGATTGAAAATAGCATTAATTTCTTCGCCGATTTCACGATTAGATGTCATTAATGATAAATCAGTATATAATTTAGCAGTATTTTCATTATAATTACCAGTTCCTACTTGGCATACATATTGAATACCATGACTATTTTTGCAAGTTATCAAACATAATTTTGAATGAACTTTTAAACCATCTAGACCATATATAACACGGCATCCAGATTCTTCTAGACGCTTAGACCAGTCAATATTATTTTCTTCATCAAATCGCGCTCTTAATTCTACTAGAACAACTACTTCTTTACCATTTTCAGCAGCTTTGATTAAAGATTTAACAATTTTAGAATTTTTAGCTACTCGATATAATGTCATCTTAATACTAGCAACACTAGGATCTAGACTAGCTTCATCTAATAATCTTAAAAATGGTGACATTGATTCAAATGGATATGCAAGTAAAATATCTTTCTTTAAAATTTGTTTGATCATTGGAGTTCGATTTTCTACCAATGGACTATTTTTAGCTTCTAGTTTTTTATAAAACATTTCTGGGTGCATAAATTTCAAATGTTCTCTTAATTCATTAATAAATTTTAAATCAAGTGGTGCACTAGAAATATATATTTGATGCTTTTTCAAATTTAAGAAATTCATCAACATTAAAATTTCCAATTCTTCTAATCCTTCTGACATTTCTAATCGTATAGGACATAATTTTCTTCTTTGTTTAATTAAAGTTTCCATCATTTCACGATAATCTTCATGCCCCTCTAATGAATGATCATCTTCATCTATATCCGCACTTCTTGTAACTCTTATAAATGCCTTGTTTTTAATAGTATATTTAGCAAATATTTTAGAGATAAAATGTAAAATTATATCCTCAACCAAAATAAATTTACTTTGCATACTAGGAACAGCCAGCATGCGATTGTCCATAGCATTACCGCAGGAAATTATTCCCATTTTACGTTTACCTTTTTTAGATTCTAATTGAACGATAATATATAATTCACGATTATTTAAAAAAGGAAAAGGTTGTCTTTTTGATACTACTTGCGGTGAAATTAAAGGTAAAATCTCTTGATTAAAATAATTTTCAAAATATTTACGATCTTCCTTGTTTTTCAATTGGTGGAATTTAATAATTCCCCAGCCATAATTCTCTAACTCACTCATGATGTTATGATAAATACGATCTTTTTTTCTGTTTAAATAAGTTATTCTTTTTAAACACGCTTTTAACTGTTCTTCTCCTGTCATTCCTGTTTTGTTATCTTTTGATGCTGGATAAAAAAGCATTTGATCATATAAAGAACCAATTCTAACCATAAAAAATTCGTCAAGATTTGATTGAAAAATTGAAATAAAGCTTAGTTTTTCTCCTAATGGTACTTTAGAATCTTTGGCCTGCATTAAAACTCGATCATTGAATTTTAACCATGATAGCTCTCTATTTTCTCTACATTTATACATTATATTATATCCTCCTCTATATAACATCAAAATAATATTTATCCAAAAATTTATCAAGAAAAATTCAACAGTTAACTAAATATTTACATGCAGTTAATATATAGTTAATAAAAATACTGTCAATAGTATTTAGATATTAAAATTTTACAACTAATTATCTTTAATATCAATGAAATAATCTAAAAATATATAATTACTAAAACTTGGTTATGAAGTAAGTAAAAAATTACTAAAACCATTGTTAAAAAAGCGCTTACGTGGTAGGATTTAAGTGTGCAATTATAAAAGATATTAATGGGATATTGGAAAAGGAGGAAAAAAATGAAAAAAAGTTGGGACAAGAAGATTTCAGCTGCACTAACAGCTACATTGTTATTATCTGTAGCTCCAGTCAACATTCTAGCTAAACCCGATGATAGCATTACTCAGTCTACGCCTGAAGATGTATTTGTGGATATTATTGGAGAAGGTGAGCGTTCTACTTTATTCAATGAAAATTGGAAATTTCATCGCGGTGATGTCGCTAATGCACAAAATGTAGATTTCAATGATACATCATGGGAAAATGTTAATTTACCTCATGATTATAGTATTGATCAGGAATTTACTACAAGCGGAGAAGCTGAAAGTGGATTTTTACCAGGAGGTATAGGATGGTATCGCAAGACATTTGTCGTACCAGAAAAATATCAAGGCAAACAGCTTATGGTTGAATTTGATGGTGCTTATATGAATGCAGAGGTTTATTTAAATGGAAAGAAGTTAGGTGAACATCCATATGGATATACAGCATTTGCTTTCGATCTTACGGATGAATTGGTTTTCGATGGTAAGACAGAAAATGTTTTGGTTGTAAAAACAAACAATAAAATTCCTAGTAGTAGATGGTATTCTGGAAGTGGAATTTATCGAGATGTAACTTTAACAGTTACTGATGAAGTACATATTGGATATAATGGCACACAAATCGTTGCTAAAGATTTAGAAACAAATAAGGATAAAACTGTAGAAGTTGATGTAACAACAACAGTAGAAAATGATAGCAGCGTTAATAAAACAGTGACTGTAAAAAATACGTTATTCGATGAATTTGGTCAAGCAGCTAGTAATACAACTTCTAGCCAAATTGAAATAGCAGCAGATGATAGTCAAGATGTAAAACAGATCGTCGAAATAGAATCACCAGAATTATGGTCAGTTGATGATGCGAATATGTATACATTGAAGACAGAAATAGTAGATGGAAATGAAGTTTTAGATACATATGAAACTGATTATGGTTTCCGTTATTATAATTTTGATAACAGCACTGGTTTTTCATTGAATGGTGAAAACATGAAATTAAAAGGTGTATGTATGCACCATGATCAAGGAGCTTTAGGAGCAGTTGCTAATCGTGACGCTATTGAACGACAAGTAAAAATTTTAAAAGAAATGGGATGTAATGCGATTCGGGTTACACATAACCCTGCAGCTTCAGCTTTATTAGATATTTGTAATGAATATGGAATTCTTGTTATTAATGAAGCTTTTGATGGCTGGACAGAATATAAAAATGGAAATGTTAATGACTATACTTCTCATTTTGAAGAAACGATTACTGCAGATAATCAAATTATTAACGGTGAAGCAGGAATGCAGTGGGGTGAATTTGATGTTAAAGCCATGGTAGATGGAGCAAAAAATGATCCTAGCGTAATTATGTGGTCAATTGGAAATGAAATTGATGAAGGTGTTTCTGGCAGCACAACTCATTATGTAGATGTAGCTGGAAATATTATTAACTGGATTCAAGAAGTAGATACATCACGTCCGATCACTAATGGTGATAATCGTAAAAATACTAATCCTAGTGCAATAATCAGTCAAATCAATCAACTGATTTATGAATCAGGTGGTGTTGTGGGAATGAATTATGCTAGTAATAGTCAAACTGTTTCTATGCATAATGCTTATCCTGATTGGCCGTTATATGGTTCAGAAACAGCAAGTTCAATTCATAGTCGTGGTGTTTATAATGTTACTGGTAGAGATAACACTAATCTTCAAATGTCAGAATATGATAATGATGAAGCCAAGGTAGGCTGGGGTCATTCAGCAAGTGATGCTTGGAGTTTTGTAATCCAAAATGATTTTAATGCGGGTGAATTCGTTTGGACAGGATTCGATTATATTGGTGAACCAACGCCATGGAATGGAGTAGGAACTGGTAGTGTAAGTGGTCAAGGAGCAAAACCGAATTCATCTTATTTTGGTATCGTAGATACTGCGGGATTTGCAAAAGACACATATTATTTATATAAGAGTTTATGGGATGAAAATAGTACTACTTTACATTTAATGTCAACTTGGAACAATAATGAAATAGTTAAAGATTCAAGTGGTAAAATCAAAGTAGATGTATTTACAAATGCAGCTAAAGTAGAATTATATTTAAATGGTGAAAAAATTGCTGAAGATACTGCAACTAAGCATACAACTGCTTTAGGATATACATATCAAACATTCTCTAGTGGTGAATTTTATCCAAGTTTTAAAGTTGATTGGGCAGCTGGAAAGTTGAGTGCTAAAGCTTATGATGAAGATGGTAATTTAATTAGTGATACTGAAGGTAGAGATAGTGTATCAACTAATGGTGATGCAACTAAATTAGATGCTTATGCAGATAAAAATGAAATAACTGCTGATGGAAGCAGCTTATCTTATATAACTGTAGATGTAAAAGATGTAAATAATAATGTAGTAGCTGGTGCTGACAATAGAATTACTTTTGATATAGAGGGTGAAGGAAAAATAGTTGGTGTTGATAACGGAGATCCTTCAGATACTGATAGTTATAAAGGTAATACGAGAAAAGCTTTCCATGGTAAAGCTTTGGTAATTGTTCAATCTACAAAAAATGAAGGCTCTTTTACATTAACTGCAAGTTCTGATGGTTTAGCTTCGTCAAGTGTGACAGTAAATACAAAGAGAACGGCTGTTGAAGGAGATATATATTTACAAAGTTATAAAATTTCTAAAAATATGTATATCTCAGTTGGTCAAGAACCAATTTTACCAGAAGCAGTAGTAGGTACTTATAATAATGGTGAAACTAAAGATTTAACGATTAATTGGGATAGTTATGATAAAGCACAAATAAATAATGTTGGTGAATTTATAATTACAGGAAAATTACAAGATAGTGATGCAATTGTATCTGTAAATATTCATGTGATTGGTGAAGTTGTAGCAATGGAAGGGTATTCAACAGTAACTAATGTTGGAGTTACTCCATCTATGCCCCAAACATTACGTGGTATTTATGAAAACGGTGAATATAGTGAAGCATTTCCAGTAAACTGGGATATTCCTGAAAATGCTTTTGCAACTGAAGGAATTGTAACGATTAATGGTACAGCAAATATTTTGGGTAATATCCAAAATGTTAAGGCAACGATCAGAGTCGCACCAGAATTAGCAGAATCTACTAATATTGCTTCTAAAAATAATACTGACGCTCCAGTATTTACTAATGGTAGAATGCAAAATGGTACAGCTAGCGAGCCTTCAACATCAGCAATTAGTGATTCATTGCTTAAATTAAATGATGGTATTACTAATAATAGTAGTGATACTAATGCTAGGTGGACTAACTGGGCAATTAGAGACGAAAGTCCAGCTGTCGATACATATGTTCAATTAGAATGGCAAAATGAATATACGATGCAAAATGTAAAATTATGGCATTTTACAGACAGTGCATATAGTGTTTTACCAGGCGATGATAATGTTCGTTTTGAATATTTTGATAGTAGTACAAATGAATGGAAGGAAATAGAATCTTCTCATATTACTCAGGTATCATATCTTTCTGGGGATACACCATATGGATTTATAAATCCTGTTACAACAAGTAAGTTGAGAATTTGGTTAAAAGCACCTCAAGCAGGTAAATGTATCGGTTTAACAGAAGTTGAAGTTTATAATTATGTTGAAAAAACATTAGCTAATTCAACAGCTAACCTTGATGAATTAAAATTAAATGGTACAGCAATAGAAAACTTTGAAGGTTTTGAAGGGTATAATACAGAAACTAAAACTTATACAATTAATCTAGGAAATAATGATTATCCAAGTATTGAAGCTCTTGCTTACAATAATGAAGCAATTACGGTTTTACCAGTATATGATAATGAAGTTAAAATTATTGTTAAATCTGAAGATGGAAATACTACAGAAATATATAAAATTAAATATATCAAGACAGTAGTAAATAAAGAAGAGTTAATAAATTATGTAACTAGTTCAAATATTACTATGGCTATAGAAGCAGCTGATAAATATACCGCAGCTACATATCAAGTATTCAAAGCAGCCTATGATGGTGCAAATGAAGTAATAGCTAATGAATCAGCAACCCAACAACAAGTAGATGATGCTTATTATGCTTTACAAACAGCTTATGCAAATTTAAAGAAAGTATCAACAGGTGAGACAGTTGATAAAACTGCGTTATCTATCGCTGTACAAATGGCTGAAGCAGTATCTGATACTGATTTAGAAAATGTAGTACCTGCTGTAGTAAACGAATTTAAAGAAGCTTTAGAAGAGGCTAAATATGTTTTAAATGATGATAATGCTAGTCAAGAAACAGTAGAAACTTCATTTGAACGTTTAGCTAATGCAATGTGGAAATTAGAATTCTTTAAGGGAGATAAGGAATTATTACGATCATTTATAGATCAATTCTGTAACTTAAATGAAACGGATTATAGCAAAGTAACATGGACAGTTTTTGAAACTGCATTAAATAATGCTAATGAGGTATTAGCAGATGAAAATGCAATGCAGGAAGAGGTAGATGAAACTTATACTAAATTAGTAAAAGCATTCTTGCAGTTAAAATTAATACCAAATAAAGATTTATTAAATGAATTAATAAATAAAGCTGAAAGTTTAAATGCAGCTAATTATACGATAGCGTCATGGAATAGTTTACAAAATACTTTAAATGATGTTAAAGTTGTTTTTGAAAATCCAGAGGCAACTGTTGAAGAAGTTACTAATGCTCAATCAGCAATTGAGGCAGCAATAGCTAATTTAGTTACAAATTCAAATAATTCAGTTGATTTGAATACAGATCCAGTAAAATCAAGTGTAAAAGATAGTGCAATCAAAACAGGTGATGCAACAAGCTTTGCTGGTGTAACCAGTTTAGCTGCTTCATTAACAGCTTTAGGATACTTATTTGTATCTAGAAAGAAAAAAGATTGATTAAATTAAAAGGCAGAATTTTCTGCCTTTTAATATTATCTTAAAATTTTTTACTAACAAAAAAGGCAACGTTTTGTTGCCTTTAATCATTGGTTAAATTAAATTTCTCTAAAATATAGAAAATAAGTGATAATAACATAGCGACAATACAAGCTAATACCATCCCAGTTAACTGAATCCCACCAAAATTCAAAGTAATACTGCTTAATCCAGTTACGAAAACTACAGATGTTAAAATAAGATTTTTGTTTATTGAATAATCAACATGTTGATCAACTAATATTCTAAGTCCACTTGTACCAATCATTCCATAAAGCAGGAAACTAATTCCACCAATTACGGGACCAGGAATAGTTTGAATCAAAGCCGATAGAGGACCTACAAAAGAACAGATGATCGAGATGATCGCAGCACCAGCAATAACTTGAACACTGTATACACCTGTAATTGCCATTACTCCAATATTTTCACCATATGTAGTTGTTGGAACTGATCCAATTAATCCCGAAATCATTGTCGAAAAGTTATCACCTAATAAAGAACGATGTAATCCAGGATCTTTGATTAAATCACGACCGATAATTTTTCCTGTTACGACTTGATGACCGATATGTTCAGATGTAATAACAAGAATAACAGGTAAAATCATTAAAATTGCATTAATATCAAATTTTGGGGTAGTAAAATTAGGAAGAGCAAATAATTTTGCACTAGTGACAGCTGAAAAGTCTACCAAACCAAAACAGATAGCAGAGATATAACCACAAATAATAGCAATTAAAATGGGAATTACACTTAAAAACTTTCTAAAACAAATATTTCCAATAACAGCTACACCTAAAGTAATTAAAAATACTCCAACGTTAGCTGCTTGAATATTATCCCCTAATAAACCAGCGTTGCTAGCTGCCGTAGCACTAAGCTCTAAACCAATCAAAGCTACAACTGGTCCCATAGCTGCTGGTGGTAAAACAATGTCGATCCATTTGGTACCACATTTTTTAATTATAAAGGCTAATATACATCCACAAAAACCAACGACTACAAATCCCCCTAAAGCATAAGGATATCCAAATTTACTTATTACAATGTTTGCTGGAGCAATAAAAGCAAAGCTAGAGCCTAAATAAGCTGGGGCCTTTCCTTTAGTAATCAAGATAAATAATAATGTTCCGATTCCGTTCATAAAAAGAACGATAGCTGGATTTATCCCAAATAAAAACGGCACTAAAACACTAGCTCCAAACATTGCAAACATGTGTTGCAATGATAAAGGCAGCAGCAGTTTTCCAGGAACTTTTTCTTCTACTTGAATAATACGTTTTTTAGACATTTTTTCCTCCTTTTAACCGACTGTATTATGTCATTTTTTTTCTATAATGTCTAGTTAAACTTTGACTTTTATAAAAGTAGCAAAAATAAAGGTTTTTGCATGAATGTGAAAATTTATCTTTTTATGTTATACTTTTTAAAAGGAAGGTAATTATGAAGATACGTAAAGCAACAATCAATGATTTAGAAGAGATAACCAGAATTGAAGCAATTTGTTTTCCTGAAAGTGAAGCAGCATCAAAAGAATCTTTAAAAAATAGACTATTAATTTATCCTGAACATTTTTGGCTTTTAATAAAAGATGATAAAATAATAAGTTTTATTAATGGTATGGTTACTGATGAGGTTACTATTAGTGATGAAATGTTTGAAAATGCTGATTTACATAATCCCCAAGGAAACTATCAGGCTATATTTGGGGTAGATACATTACCAGAATATCAAAAAAGAGGCTATGCTGGAAAACTAATGGAAGTTTTGATTAAAGAAGCACGAGATCAAGGACGAAAAGGATGTATATTAACTTGTAAAAAAGAATTACTCCCTTTTTATGAAAAATTTGGTTATATAAATAATGGGGTTTCAAAATCTGTTCATGGTGGAGCAGTTTGGTATGATATGAAATTAGAGTTTAAAAATGAATGATTTAACTAAAATGGGAAAGTATCTAAGTTTGATTTTAAGGCATAAGCCTGAAATAATTGGTATAGAGCTTGATGATCATGGATGGGCAGAAGTTAGTGCATTAATTGAAGGAATCAATAAAACAGGTCGCTATATTGATAAAGAGATTCTCGATAAAATTGTTGAGACAAATAATAAAAAACGTTATCAATATAACGTGAATCAAACTAAGATCAGAGCAAATCAGGGACATTCAATTAATGTGGATGTTGAATTACAAGAAAAATCTCCACCAAACTTGTTGTATCATGGAACAGCTAAGAAAAGTTTAGAGAATATAAAAAAATCTGGAATCAAGAAAATGGAGCGTTTATATGTTCATCTATCTAAAGATGTTGAAACAGCTAAGAATGTTGGGAAAAGACATGGACTACCTGTAGTATTGGTAATCGATACTAAAGCAATGGTAAAAGATGGATATATATTTTATTATTCTAATAATGGTGTTTGGTTATGTGATGATATTGATTATAAGTATGTAAAAAAAGTGATAGATTAGCTACAATGTCATTAAGTTAGGCATTAAAATACTGAAAAAGCTCTTTAATGTAATTTAAAGAGACTTTTTTATTTAGCTATTGACAAATAGTGAGAATCGTGTGGCTAGTAATGAATAGCAAAATATTCATTACTAGCCCTTTTTAGTAGATGTATTTTTTAGGAGGTATTACATATGATGAAACATTCAAATTCAAACATCTACTATTCACCAAAAAAGATCAAAAAGATTCTCAATCAATCTATCGATTTTACTCTTGAAGGGATTCAGTGCTTCTGCCATGATCCAATCTCAAATTTTACTCGTAATCGCTTATTACCTGCTCGTATATTGATTG